>NZ_JABUMQ010000100.1:0-31669 GCF_013336645.1 Myxococcus sp. CA039A
GCTACGCGCTGTACCTGCTGCAGTACCCCGCGGGCGAGGCGGCCATGACGCTGGAGCGCGTGCTGTCGCCCTGGGTGGACCTCAACACGCCGCTGGGATGGTTGGGCTCGGTGCTGCTGCTCGCGGTCCCGACGTCCGTGCTGGTGCACCGGTACGTCGAGACGCCGCTTCGCTCCCGGGTGCGCAAGGCGCTTCAGCCCTGGGTGGACGCGGAGGGTGCCGCTGGCGGGGCCCGGACTGGGGTGTCGGGGGCCTGAGCCAGCCGCGTCAGTCGACGCCGCCCGGACGGGCGATGCCGCACTCGCGCTTGCCTTCGGGGGTTTCAATCTTCTTGCAGTCGCAGCCCTCGAGCTTCGCCTCGCAGACGACCTCGTCCTCGGGCGTGGGCTCCACGCGGCTCTCGTCGAGCGAGGCGTTCTGGAGGCACAGCTCCTTCTCCACGGAGTTGATGGAGCAGTCGCACAGCTTCTCGGACAGCTCGCGGCAGGCCCCCTTGCAGCCGGTGAGACCGGACAGGGTGGAGCAGAGGAGGGCGGCGGTGAGGAGGAAGCGGCGCATGGGTGCGGCGAACATGCCAGAAGGTCTTCCGGATGCAAGCCAACTCCGGGCCCGGGCGTGCATGAACGGATGCCGGACAGGCCCGCTCGCTCGTCCTGACTCCCGGGCCTGGGAGGGCCGGCGAGCCGAGGTGCCCCTGCGTCCCGGGGGCAGCGCGGCTTTCAACGCCTGACAGAGGGGACTGGTTCTCCCCCGGTGCCACCTGACGCCCGCGCCGGCCCTCGAGAGCGCCCGAGACGCGGTGGACCCGCGAGCCCTGTGAGGGACGTGGCCGGGGGCCCACGGGCTTCGAGCTTGCCGGCTCTGTCAGCCGCCGAGCGGGAACCCGGGACGGAAAGAAGAGGCCTCCGGGGCTCGTGTCATACTCTCCGCCCCGCTCCGAATGGCCTCCTCGCATCGCAGCTGCTCCCGGTACACCCGGCTCGCTGAAGTGGCCCTGGCCACTCTTGTCGTGGTGTGTCCGCTGGCGCTCGGTGGCGCGGCGCGGTGGGTGGCCTGGCCGTTGATGGGGCTCGCGGGCGCGGCGGCGCTGCTCGCGGGAATCGGGGCCCGGCGCCAGGGCCAGTCGCTGCGCGTCCCTCTGCTGGCCGTGCCCCTGGCGGCGAGCGTGGTGCTGTGCGCGGTGCAGCTCGTCCCCCTGCCGGCGGGGGTGCTGCGCGTGCTGAGTCCGGAGGCCGCCGCGCTGCGCGAGTTCGCGCTGGAGCCGCTGGGCCTCACGGGCGCACGGCCGGTGTCGTTGGACTCCTCGGCCACGTGGCGCGAGCTGTCCAAGCACCTCGCGTATCTGCTGACCTTCCTCGCCGCGGTCCAGGTGTGTCGGGCCCGGGACAGCCGTCGCCGCCTGCTCGCGGTGGTGGCCTTCAGCGGCGCGGCGGTGGTCGTCGTCGGCCTGGGCCATGCGCTGCTCGGCATGCACTCCCTCTTCGGGATGATGCCCTGGGTGCATGCGCGGCCCCCGCTGATGACGTTCTTCGCCAACCCCAACCACCTCGCGGGCTTCCTCGGGCTCGCGGCCTCGGTGGGCGTGGGGCTGGCTCTCACCACGCGGCCTCGCTCGAAAGCGCTGCCCTTCGCGCTGGCGGCGGGCGCCAGTGGCCTGGGGGTGCTGCTGTCGCTCTCGCGCGGGGGCATCGCCTTCTTCCTCTTCGGACAGGCGCTGCTGATGCTGTGGCTGGTGCGTCAGCGCCGCGAGGGCGGCGCGCCCCGATGGGCCCGGAGCACCGCCGCCCTGCTGGGTCTGCTGGCGGTGCTGGCGGTGGGCGCCTACGTCGCGGCGGACTCGCTGTGGGCCGAGGCACGCTCCGCGAACAGCATCGAGAAGCTGAGTCAGTCCAAGGTGGCGCTGTGGCCGATGATGGCGCAAGCCGCGCGAGCCTTCCCCGTGCTGGGCATGGGGCGCGGCGCGTTCGAGGCGGTCTTCCCTCGCTACCAGTCCGAGCCCAACCCGAACACGCTCACGCATCCGGAGAACGCGGTGCTCCAGGCTGCGACGGAGCTGGGCCTCCCAGGTCTGTTGCTGCTGGCCGTGGCGCTCTGGGGCTTCGTGCGGCTGGTGCGCCGCGAGGACCTGGATGCGCTGGAGCTGGCGGTGCTTTCGGGCGTGGCGGCGCTGGGGCTGCACAACCTCTTCGACTTCAGTTGGGAGCTGCCGGCCTGCGCGGTGGCCACGCTGCTCGTGCTGGGCGCGGTGGCCCGGCCTCGGGAGCGCGGCAGGGCCACGGAGGGAGCGCGGCAGGGCCTGACGCCATCGCCGGTGTTGCTGGGCGCAAGCGTCGCGCTGACGGCGCTGGGGTTGCTGGCGCTCGTGCCGGGGGCGCACCGTCTGGCGGACGCGGAGGCGGAGCTGGCGGCGCTCGTCAGTGCCCGAGCGCCCGTGGACGTGGTGCACGCCAAGGGTCTGGAGCTCATCGAGCGGCACCCCTCGGACTATCTGCTGTATCGGCTGGTGGCTTCGGCCCATGCCTCGCGCGGAGGTGAAGGCGCGGGTGACACGCTGGCCTTCGTCAATCGCGCGTTGTACCTGGCCCCTCGGGATGCCGTGTCCCATCGAGTCGCTGGGCGCGCGCTGCTTGCATTGGGCCGCCGCTCGCAAGGCTTCCTGGAGTACCGGCTGGCGCACGAGGCGGGTGATGCCGGTGCGCTCCTGGGAGAGGCGGTGCGCCGGGCGCATTCGGTGGAAGAGCTGGCGGCGATGACGCCGGACTCGCCGGAGGTGGCGGGCCGACTCATGGACGCGCTGAGCAACACGCCCGGGCGTCAGGAGCTGGCGCTGGCCTACGGGGCCTGGGCCCGGGAGCACTTCGAGGGACGGCCCGGCGTGACGGAGCTGTGGACGCGCGAGGCGCGGCTGCGCCTGCTGCGCAAGGAGTTGTCGGAAGCGGAGGCCGCCTGCGCGCAGGTCGAGCGTCGTGAGCCGGAGCGACTGGACACCGCGCTGTTGCGCGCGGAGGTGCTCAAGGGCCGGGGAGAACTCGACGCCTCGCTCGGGGCCGTGGAGACGCTGCGGGCCCGTCACCCGGGAAACGTGGAGCTGGCCTTCACCCTGGCCTCCTGGCAGTTGGAGGCGGGGCTGACGCGGCGCGCTCGCGAGACGCTCCAGTCGGTGGGCGGCCTCATCTCGGACTACCGCCAGCGGGCGCGGATGCTGTCGATGGAGGCGGACGGCCTGGAGCGTGAGGGGCTGCTGTCGCGCGCGGTGGAGCGACGACAGACGGCGGCGCGGTTGGTGCCGAGCGCGGAGGGGTACTTCGCGGTGGCACGGTTGCAGGAGTCACTGCGTCGCTATGACGCCGCGGCGCGCTCCGTGCGCGAGGGGCTGGGATTGTTACCGCCCGACTCCCGCGAGGCCGCGCGGGCGTGGATGACGCGCCTGGAGTCCGCCGAGCGCACCCGGGTGGACACCCGTCGCAAGGAGTTGATGGACGACCCGAGGGCCCAGGAGCTGGAGCACCTGTTGGGAGGGCCGAGAGAGCCGCCCGTGGAGCCCTAGCGTCCACGGACGGCGCGTCATGCGGGCATCGGTGCTTCCTGCTCCATCAGCAGCGGAGTGATGGGAGTCACCGACGGGACGGGTTGCTGCAGTCCCTCGTGGATGAAGGAGGCCACCAGCGGCCACTCCAGCGTGGCGAAGTCCTGGAAGCGCATCTCCAGGGCCTCTTCGTGAGAGCCCGCGCGGATGAGCAGGTGCTCCGTCAGGCTGAGCGTTTCGTCCACCGCGACCGGGAGCCCATACAGCTCGCCGAAGGGCGGCTCGGCCCCCAGCTCGCAGTCCGGGAAGTGCTCGGAGAACTCCCGCTCCGTGGCGAGCCTCGCCGTGCGACAGCCCAGAAGCTCCTGGACGCGCGCCAGGTCCACGGTGCCCGCGGCGGGCACGACGAAAATCCAGGGCTGTCGGTCCGCCATGACGATGACGGACTTGGCCACGCGCCAACCCGAGACATGGAGCGCCTGGGCCAGCTCCTGCGCGGTGACCGCACGCGGGTGCCAGTAGCGCTCGTAGAGGACACGGTTGTGTTGCAGATAGTGCTGGATGGATGCCGGAATCACGAAGCGTCACCTCCTTGATGGAAAGGTGCTCACCCCGACGGTTCCGACCACCACACCCCACGCCCCTCGGCACCATGGCCGTCCGAGGGGCGCCCGCCGACTCGTCGCTGGAGCAGGCGAGCGGGCTTCCGCCCCTCACTGCTGGAAGTCGTAGACGCTTCCCAGCTTGAGGATGCGCGTGAGCTCATCCAGCGCGGTCATCGTCTCGCGCGCCAGCTGCGGGTCCTGCAGGTCGCGCGGGCGCAGCACCTCGCGGTAGTGGCGGCGCACCCATGCGGCCAGGGACTCGTGCAGGGCGGGCGTGTAGAAGACGTCGGCGTCGATGGCACGGCGCTCGGTGTCCGTCAGCCACACGCGCTGGCGCAGGCACGCGGGGCCTCCGCCGTTGTTCATGGACTGGCGCACGTCCAGGTAGTGCACGGCCTTCACCGGGGTGTCCTCGGCGAGGATGCGCTCCAGGAAGCCGCGCGCGGCGGGCGTCTCGCGGCTCTCCACCGGAGCCACAATCGCCATCGTCCCATCCGGCAGCGTCAGCACCTGCGAGTTGAACGGGTACGCCTTCACCGCGTCCTTGGGCGGCAGCTCCGCGCTGCTGGCCACCACCGCGCGGAAGTCCGGCCCCAGCTTCTCGCGCAGCACCTGGAGCAGGCCCGGGTAATCCACGAACGCCAGCTCGTGCAGCATGAGGAAGCGCTCGTTGCCCACCGCGAGCACGTCCGTGTGGAAGGCGCCCGCGTCGATGCCGTCCGGGTGTTGCTGCGGAAAGAGCACGCAGCGCGCGTCCAACTGGTGCAGCCGCGCCAGCGCCTGGCTCGACTCCAGCGTCTGCCGGGCGGGGAAGCGCTTGGGGCCGGGGACGTCCTGCCACGCGCTGCGCCCCCAGGCGAGCAGGTGCACGCCCGCGTGTCCCGGAGTGGCCAGCCGTGTGTGGTTGGCCGCGCCCTCGTCCGCGAAGTGGCTGCCGGGCGGCAGCGGCGCGTGGACCGCGAAGTGCTTCTCGTTGGCGAAGATGGCGCGCAGCACCGAGTGCGTCGTGTCCGCCTCCAGCGCGCGGTGGAACATCTGCGACAGGTTGGCGGGCGTCAGGTGGACGCGCCCGTCGGCCGTGTCCGTGCTCGGCGCCACGGTGGCGGCGTTGGCCGTCCACATGGAGGAGGCGCTGGAGGTGAGCCGCAGCAGGTGCTCGCCCTCGCGCGCGGCGCGGGTGATGACCTCCTCGTCCGTGCCAGTGAAGCCCAGGGCGCGCAGGGCGCGCAGCGAGGGGCGCGGCTGGGGAGGCAGCACCGCCTGGCCCACCCCCAGGCTGGAGACGAAGCGCATCTTCTCCAGGCCCTGGAGCGCGGCTTCGCGGGGATGGCTCGGCTCTCCGACATGGCTCTGCGACGCCAGGTTACCGGGCGACAGGCCAGCGTAGTTGTGAGTAGGACCGACGAGCCCGTCGAAGTTGTATTCGCGCATGGGGTATGGAGCGACTGTGGAGCATCCCCCCTTAGCAAAGCGCCTGAAACGTTTCCTCCGGTACCTGCTCATCCGCAGCGTCCTGTTGTGCCTTCAACCCCTCCCCCTGGGTTGGGCCCGGGCCCTGGGCTTCCGCCTGGGCGGACTTGCCTACACGCTGGCCGGTGGGGAGCGCCGCAAGGCCTTGAAGTCCCTGACCGTGGCCTTCCCGGAAAAGTCCGACGCGGAGCGGCAGGCCCTGGGCCGCGCCTCCTTCCGGCACCTGGGCGCCGCGGCGCTGGAGGTGGCCTGTACGGGCGCCCTGGACCGGGGGCTGGAAGAGCTGGTGGCCTGGCCGGACGCGGACCGGGCCGTGCTGGACGCGGCCCTGGCGAAGGGCAAGGGCGTGGTCTTCATCACCGGCCACGTGGGCAACTGGGAGCTGCTCGCCCGCCGAGTGGCCCGCGCGGGCTACCCCAGCCAGAGCATCGCGAAGGAGACCACCGACCCCCGGCTCACCGTGCTGGTGGAGCGCTTCCGGGCGCGGGGCGGGGTGCGCAGCATCTGGCGCGGCCAGGACGGGGCGGCGCGGGCCATGCTGCGCGCGCTGCGTGCCGGGGAAATCCTGGGCCTGCTCATCGACCAGGACACGAAGGTGCAGTCGCTCTTCGTGCCCTTCTTCGGGGAGCTGGCGGCCACGCCCCGCGCGCCGGCGGACCTGGCGGTGCGCACGGGCGCGGCGGTGGTGACGGGCTTCTGCCACCGCGTGGAGGGTGGGGGCTACCGGCTGTCGATGGAGGAGGTGCCCGTGCCCGTGAGCGAGGACCGCGAAGTCGCGGCGCTGGAGCTCACCCAAGCCCTGTCGGCGCACATCGAAGCGGCCATCCGGCGCACCCCCGAGCAGTGGGTGTGGATGCACCAGCGCTGGAAGACGCGCCCTCCGGTGGCCCCCCAGCCCGTGCTCGCCGAGGCGGCGCACGCCACCGCCCGGTGATAGAAGGCACCCGTGCCGCGCCTGTCCGTCCGACTCCTCGCCGCCTGCCTGCTCGTCGCCGCGTGCTCTCCGCGCCGCCCGGCGGAGGCGCCCCCACAGCAGCCTCCGCCCCAGGTGGTGCTCCATGGGGCCCGCCTGATGTCCTACGAGGGCGAGCGCCTCACGCTGTCGGGTGAAGCGGAGCAGTTGACGTACCAGCGCGCGGGGGGCGACGTGCAGGCCTCCAACGCGACGCTGCGCATCCCCCCGGGCAGCGCCGAGGAGGGCATGTCGGTGGGCACCGCCGCGGGCATGGACATCAGCGCCCCGAATATGGAGGGCAGCCTCGCGTCCAAGCAGCTGGTGGCCTCCGGAGGCGTGGTGGTGCGCACGGGTGAAGGGATGGTGGTGAACACGCCCCGGTTGACCTACGACGCCATCCAGAAGGGCGCGCATGGCAACGAGGGCGTGCAGGTGCGAGGGCCGGCGTACCGGTTGCGGGCGGACCGTTTCTCACTGTCCTTCCCGGATGAGACATTCAACTTCGAAGGCTCGGTGGAGACCGTGCTGGGAGCGGCTGAGCGTGATTGAGTTCCTCGTGATGGCCTTCTTCGTGGCGCAGCCCCTGCCCGCGGCCGCGGCCACGCCCGTCGATGGCGGGACGCCTCCGGTGGCCGATGCCGGCACCGCGAGCCCAAGCCCGAACCCGCTGGGCCCGGTGGACCTGAAGGAGCCGGTTCAAATCAACGCCGACCTCATCGAGGGCGGCAAGTCGCAGGCGACGCTCACCGGCAACGTGAAGGTGAAGCACCGCACCCTGGATTTGAAGTGCGACCGGATGATTGCCTACTTCGCGGAGACACGCGTGGTGACGCGCGTGGTGTGTACGGGCGGAGTGCATGCGGTGGATGGCGACCGCATGGCCCGGGGTGAGCGCGCCGAATACGACGTGGCCAGCGGAGTCCTGGTCGTCACGGGCACGCCCGAGGCGCGCCAGGGGACGACGTACATGCGCGGGACGAAGGTGCGCCTCACGTTGGGGAGCGAGCGGCTCGACGTGGAGAACGCCGTCATCATCTTCGAGTCCCCGCCGTCGGCCCCCGCGCCCGCCCGGCGGAAGGCCGCGCCCGCTCGCACGACGCCCGCGCAGCCGCAGGAGGCGAAGCCGCGATGAGCGACGGGAAGCTGCACGCCGATGGCCTGAAGAAGGCCTATCGCGGGCGCCAGGTCGTCAACGGCGTCTCCTTCACCGTGGCCCCGGGCGAAGTGGTGGGCCTCTTGGGCCCCAACGGCGCCGGCAAGACGACGAGCTTCAACATGGTGGTGGGCCTGGTGACGCCCGACGCGGGCCGCGTGCGCGTGGGCGACGAGGACCTCACGCACCTGCCCATGCACCGCCGCGCCCGCCGGGGCGTGGGCTACCTGCCCCAGGAAGCCTCCGTCTTCCGCAAGCTCACCGTGCGCGACAACTTCCTGTCCGTGCTGGAGCTCCAGAAGGGCCTGGACAAGCGCGCCCGCGAGACGCGCGCCAACGCCATCCTGGAGGAGTTCGGCCTCACCCACGTCTCCGAGTCCCTGGGCGGCACCCTCTCCGGTGGCGAGCGCCGCCGCGCGGAGATTGCCCGGAGCCTGTTGCCCGAGCCCCGCTTCATCCTCTTCGACGAGCCCTTCGCCGGCGTGGACCCCATCAACGTCGGTGATTTGCAGCGGCAGATATTCCTGCTCCGGGAGCGCGGACTGGGCGTCCTCATCACCGACCACAACGTCCAGGACACCCTGGGCATCTGCGATCGCGCCTACATCATCACACAAGGGCAGATCCTCGAAGAGGGGACACCCGCCGAGATTGCCGCCTCTCCCCGGGCCCGAGCCGTCTACCTGGGAGAACGGTTCCGTCTCCAGCAGCCCTTGTGAGGACGACTGGCCTTCGGCCAACCGAATGCATAGACTGCGTTGGCCCCGCTTTTGCGTCGACAGGTCAACACGGCCGAGTCACGCCCAGTGCGTGTAAGCTCTTGGTTTCCTTGTGGAATTTTGAATATGCAAGCAAGGGACCACGATTGCGCCACTAGACGTCGTCAGGGTGCCTTGTTACGTTGGCACGGTCTTTGATTGGTCCCGTGTTGTGTAGGGACTGAATCACTCGGGGAGACCCTGTCTCATGGCGATGGAACTCAAACAAAGCCTGAAGCTTGCGCAGCAGCTGGTGATGACGCCCCAGCTGCAGCAGGCCATCAAGCTGCTTCAGCTCTCCCGCATGGAGCTGTTGGAGCAGGTCCGCGAGGAGATGGATCAGAATCCACTCCTGGAGCAGCCGGACGAGCAGGCACCGGGCGACGTGGGGGACAAGGAGCCCGGGGAAGCGTCGCTGGAGGCGGACAACGTCGAGATGCCGCGCGACGGGGACATGCCGGCGGCCACGAGCGACACGGCCACGGAGTTCAAGGCGGACGGCGACGGCCCCCCGGAAATCGACTGGGAGGCGTACCTCAACAGCTACCAGTTCAACGAGCAGACCACCGCCTCCAACAAGGGGAACGTGGCCACGGACGACCTGCCGTCGTTCGAGGCCAACCTCGTCAAGAAGGAGGACCTGGTCGACCAGCTCCAGGAGCAGCTCGGCACGCTGCGCCTGAACGACGCCGAGCGCCGCGTCGCCATGCTCATCCTCGGCAACCTGGATGACGACGGCTACCTGAAGCTGCCGGACGTGGAGGGCGACCCGCTCATCCGCCTGTGCAACGAGGCGGACGTGCCCATGCACGTGGCCGAGCGCACCCTGCGGCGCATCCAGATGCTGGAGCCCCGGGGCTGCGGCGCGCGTGATTTGCAGGAGTGCCTGCTCATCCAGTTGCAGGGGATGAAGGAGCCCCACGCGCCGCTCCTGGGCCTCATCATCAAGCGGCACATGAAGTACCTGGAGAGCAAGAACCTGCCGGCCATCGCCAAGGACCTGAAGGTCACCTTGGAAGAGGTGGTGGAGGCGGTGAAGCTGCTCCCCAAGCTGGACCCCAAGCCGGGCCGCAACTTCAGCGGCGACGACGCGCAGTACATCACCCCCGACGTGTTCGTTTACAAGATGGGGGAAGAGTACACGGTGGTGCTCAACGACGACGGCCTGTCCAAGCTGCGCATCTCCGGCACCTATCGGAACGCGCTGAAGACGGGCGCGGTGGGCCCTGGCCAGACGAAGGACTTCATCCAGGACAAGCTGCGCAGCGCGGTGTGGCTCATCCGCTCCATCCACCAGCGGCAGCGGACCATCTACAAAGTCACCGAGAGCATCGTGAAGTTCCAGAAGGACTTCCTGGACAAGGGCATCGCGCACTTGAAGCCGCTCATCCTCCGGGACGTGGCCGAGGACATCGGCATGCACGAGTCCACGGTGAGCCGCGTGACGACGAGCAAGTACGTGCACACGCCGCAGGGCATCTTCGAGCTGAAGTACTTCTTCAACTCGTCCATCTCCCGCGTGTCCGGCGAGGACACCGCGAGCGAGGCGGTGAAGCACCACATCAAGCAGCTCGTGTCGCAAGAGGACGCGCGCAACCCGTACTCGGACCAGAAGATCGTGGAACTCCTGCGCTCGCAGGGCACCGAAATCGCGCGCCGCACGGTGGCCAAGTACCGCGAGGTGCTGGGCATCCTCCCGAGCAGCAAGCGCAAGCGGTACTACTGAGCCCGCGACAAGTGGCTCTTTCCCCCGGCCCTCCGGGGGATGAGATTCAGGGGCGCCATGAGCGCCCCTTTTTCTTTTCCCTCCGATGCCGACGCCCCTCGCCGGGCGCTTTTGCCCCTCGTCGTGCCGCCCGTCGTCCTGGAGGGGCGCACGGTGCGCCTGGAGCCCATGGCGCTCGAGCACGCCCCGGCCCTGGCCGCGCTGTGCGAGGACGACATCTTCACCCACTTCTCGGTGGTGCTGCGCACCCAGGAGGACGTGGAGCGCTACATCACCCGGGCGCTCGGGGCGGCGGAGCGGGGCACGGAACGCCCGTTCGTCATCGTGGAGCGCGAGACGGGGGAGGTCCTGGGCACCACCAGCTACCTGGACATCCAGCGAGAGCACCGGACGCTGGAGATTGGCTGGACGTGGCTGGGCCGCCGGGCGTGGCGCACGCGCGTCAATACCGAGTGCAAGTACCTGCTGCTGTGCCTGGCCTTCGAGACGCTCGGAGTCATGCGCGTGCAGCTCAAGACGGACCGGCGCAACGCGCGCTCTCGCGCGGCGATTGAGCGGATGGGCGCGAAGTTCGAGGGCATCCTCCGCAACCACGTCCTGGTGCGCGGCGGGGTGGTGCGCGACAGCGCGTACTACGGCGTCATCGACACGGAGTGGCCGGAAGTGAAAGCTCGGCTGGAGGGCTTCCTCCAGCAAGCGGGCTAGCGGACAGGCGGGCGTGCGCGGGGGTGGGAAAGGTGACGGCCCGGCGCCGTTCTGCTCCCAGTCCCCAGGGGTGGCGGGTATAGGGTGCGGCCTGTATGCACTCTTCCTCTCGTTTCCCTGGTGGCGCGGTATCGGGAGTCCTTGTCGCGCTCGGACTGCTGGCGGGCTGTGGTGACTCCCTCACCACCGAGTCGGTGGACCTCGTGGCGCTCGCGGACCGCACGCTGACGTACTCGCACGCGGACGTGGACCTGTTCGAAGTGGAGCAGGCCCCGGGCTCCCACCGTGTCACCGTGACATTTTCCCAGGCGGGTGGAGACCGCTGCACCCGGCTGAATGACGGCGCCACCGCGACGTTCAACGGCGAGGCCATGCTCCTGGAGCAGGGCGGCGTCGATGCCACGGCGGGCCGCGACGTGTGCCTGCCCACGCGGGCCTTCTACGAGTTCGACCCCGATGCCTGGGCGGCGCTGGGCCCGACGGACGCGCGCGTCGTCATCCAGGACGCGAGCCACACCGTCGTCCTCACGATGAAGGAGGGCCAGGCGAAGCGCTCCTTCACGGGGCCGACGATGCGACTGCTGCGGGGACAGACGTACTCGTTCCAGTGGAACCCGACGACCGAGTCGCTCAACGCCGCCGCCGCCACGCTCCTGCCCGAGGGCGGCACCGTCACCGCGGGGATGGTCGTCACGCGCGAGGGGGGAAAAATCACCTTCACCGTGCCCGGCCAGCTGGGCGCGGCCACGCATCTCTTGACCTTGAGCGGCACCGTCCAGGGCGAGGTGGTGGAGTGCCAGGGAGTGGCTGCCTGCAGGGGCACCTACTTCCACTCGCAGGAGCAGGTGGTCGCGGTGCAGTGAGCAGGCTGCTCGCCTGAGCCCGTGTCTCACGATACCCGGCTTGAGACACACGGCGTGGCGCAGCGCGTGATTCCGAGGGGTTGAAGAGTCTGGTGCCCCGCATGAATGCGGGCCAGCGACGCCGGGTTGTCAGCCCCCGGACGCGTGGTGCGCTCGGGAAGAGGCAACGTGGGGAGACGGGTTGCTTTCCCGAGGTCAGAAGTTTCTGATCTGTCACGCAGCTCCCCTCACCCTAGGAGGCAGCCACGCATGCAGTTCAACATCACCTTCCGTCAGTTCGGGGCGTCGGATTCCCTTAAAGAATACGCACGCGAGAAGGTCGAGCGGGTGAACAAGCTGTTGGACAGAGCAGGAGAGGCACACGTCGTCTTGTCACTGGAGCGTTACCTCCACCACGCGGACATCACCATCCAATCCGGCGCCTGGGTGCTGCGCGGGCGGGAGAAGAGTGATGACATGTACGCGTCCATCGACCTGGCGATGGACAAAATCGAGCGCCAGCTGCGCCGCTACCGCGACAAGCTGAAGATGCATCACGGTCGAGATCGCGTCCATCACCGCCAGGACCTGGTGAACAGCCTGAAGGTGCGTCACGCCGTCTTCGAGGTGCCGGAAGCGGAGGAGCTGGCCGTCATCGCCGCGACGTCCACGTCGGAGCCGTCCACGACGACGAAGGCCGCGGACCCCGTGGACACGGCCGCCAGCGCCGCGACGCGCGTGGTGCGTGCCACCCAGCTCACCGTCAAGCAGCTGTCGGTGGATGAGGCGGTGATGCAGATGAACCTCATGGACAACGACTTCTACGTCTTCCACAACGTGGAGTCGGATGCGCTGGGCATCGTCTACCGGCGCAAGGATGGCCAGTACGGCCTCATTGAACCTCACGAGCCGCCGGCCCTGGCCGTCGCCGCGGGGACCTGAGCCCGCCCGCCGTCACAGTCCGGTCTGGAAGAGTCGCGCTCCGCCACCCCCCTCGAGGAGGCGGAGCGCGAACACCCCCGTCCGGTGTGGGACGGGGGCGTTGCCGTTCCTTCATGGATGCCGCATCCGGTGCCCGTGGTCGGCCACGTGCACCAGTGTCCCCCCAGCCACCCGGAATGGCGGCTGGCGCATCCATCGCCAGGAACGACGGCGCGCTCGGCGCATATCGGTCCGAAAAAAGACGGCGCGCTCCACCTCTCCCCCGAAAGGTGGAACGCGCCCGGTGGGGCCTGCTGGGCCGAGGCCCCCTTCAGTAGAACTTCTTGCAGGAGTCGGCCTTCTGCTCGTTGCGCGCGTCGCCGCCCGACAGGCTGGAGATGGTCATCGAGGTCGTGACGAGGGGCGCCCGGGTGTTGACGAGCGCCAGCGTCATCAGCGCGGCCCGCTCGCCCAGGGGGCGCTGGTGGAGCGTCGCGGGGAAGGCCAGGGTGACGTCCTTCTCCAGCGCGCTGCCGCACTCGCGCACCCCCGTCAGGGTGTCACCCTCGCGCTTCAGGACGTAGGCGCAGGGCCCCACGCGTCCGTGCAGGTACGTGCCGTCCTCCGTGAGGTCCACCGTCATTCCGCCGAAGGTGCCCCAGACGCGGGTGTCGTCTCCCTCCGCCAGCTCCAGCCGAGTCGCCCGGTAGCCCACCGAGCCCGTCATCTTCTGGTAGTCCCACTCGAGCGACACGGGGTCGCGACGGTAGCGGCCATGCATGGCGTTCTCGGTGATGCTCAGCGTGGAGCTGGGCCCGGTGATGGCGCCGCCTTCCAGGCGCAGGGACTCCTCGGCGGCGTCTCCCAGGGCCACGCCCCGCGCGGTGGTGGCGCAGCCGGTGGTCAGCGCCGAGATGAGGACAAGGCTCGAGCACAGCGTTCGCTTCATGGCGGTCGCTCTCTTCCTGATTCAGTTTCAGTGTGGAGGGTTCACGACGGAAAACGGTCGCCTGGGCGGCGCATATCGCCCCAGGGGACGACCGGGGAGGGTGGCCTGGGGGCGACCCAAGGCCCCCAGGGCCCTGATGCGCAGTGAGCGGCCGTGGGGCCAGGACGACAGGCGACCCTTGCGCGAATCGAGGGTGAGGAGTAATTGCCGCCATCTCAGGAGCGCCAGCGCGGGAGCGTCAGTGAGAATCGCCGAGTTCCTCAGCCCCCAAGCCGTCATCGCGGACATGCAGTCGCGGACGAAGCCGGAGGTGTTGCGCGAGCTGAGCGCCACGTTGGTGCGAGCCCACCCCCTGCTTCAGGAAGACCGGCTGGTGGAGGTGCTGCGCGAGCGCGAGAAGCTGGGCAGCACCGGCATCGGCGAGGGCGTGGCCATCCCCCACGGCAAGCTGCCGGGCATGACGCAGCTCCAGGCGGCCTTCGGCGTGTCCCGGGCGGGCGTGGACTTCGAGGCCATCGACGGGAAGGCCACCCACCTGTTCTTCGCGCTGGTGGCCCCCGAGAACAGCGCGGGCGTGCACCTCAAGGCGCTGGCCCGCATCTCCCGCCTCTTCAAGAATCCCCGCTTCCGGGCCTCCATCCTGGAAGCGCCCACGGCCGCGGACATCCACGCGCTCATCATCCAGGAAGACGCACGGCCCTGAAGTGCCGTGTCCCAACGGGGGGACCCCATGGACGTGGTGTTGCGGCCCATCAACGACCGGTTCTTCCACGAGCAGGTGCTCCCGTTCCTCTCGCGCGCCATGGGCGACGCGAGCGGGGCCCTGGAGTCGCTGCTGGAGACGCTGGGGGACGGGCAGGCGCGGATGCTGTGCGAGCGGATGCTGGCCACGGCGGTGCCCGGGGGCCTGGGCTCCGTGGACGCCGACCCCTGGTCGGACCTGGTGGACCGGCTCGCCTTCCTTCCCTGGAAGGAGGGCCCCACGGGCTGGGAGGTGGGCGCGCAGCACGCCGGCTACGCGGACGCCTGGGACGAGGCGCTGCACCTGTCGCTGATGCTGGAGGAGCCCAACTACCCGTATTGGGACTCGAAGGGCGCCCGCGAGGTGCGCGACGGCTTCCGCTTCAGGCCCCTGGCGGACATGGGGCTGGCCTCGCTCCTGGCGGGACACTGGGACCCGTTCCCGGAGTTCCCTCCGGACCGCGTCTTCGTCACCCAGGGCCGGGGCGAGTATTTCCCCACCGAGCGCTTCGCCTTCGCCGACTGGGCCTGGCGCCCGGCCCGCGCGGTGGCGCACTGGCAGGTGAACCTGCCGCGCAAGCTGGAGCGGCTCATCGCCCGCGAGCAGGAGCGCATGAGGCTGCCGTCGCTGCCGGAGAAGGACGAGGTGCTCGGCTACTGGCTGGGCAAGCTGCCTCAGCCTCCGCCGCTGACCGTCGCCTTCTCCGGGCTGGGGCCGCGCGCGGCCAGCTGGATTCGGGAGCTGGGCGCGCTCACCACGCACATCCGCCAGGCGGCGATGGCCAGGCAGGGCCTGGCCGCGCTTGTCACCAAGGGCAGCACCGTCCGCGTCTAGGGTCTGGGTGGCGCCGGAGCCGGAACCGGGCTGTCCAGGATGAGGGTGACGGGCCCGTCGTTGACGAGCGCGACCTTCATGTCGGCCGCGAAGATGCCGGTGCCCACGGTGAGGCCGCGCTGGCGGAGGCCCTCGCAGGCGCGCTCGTACAGGGCCTTGGCGACGGCGGGCTCCATGGCGTCGATGAAGCTGGGGCGCCGGCCCTTGCGCGCGTCTCCGTAGAGGGTGAACTGGCTGACGACGATGAGCTGACGGGAGGTGTCCTCCAGGGACAGGTTCATCTTCCCGGCGGCGTCCTCGAAGATTCGCAAGCTGGCGAGTTTCTCCACCATCCACGCGACGTCCGCTTCCGTATCGCCCTTGCCCACGCCCAGGAGCACCAGCAGGCCGGGGCCCATGTCACTCACCCGTTGCCCGTCCACCGTCACCGAGGCCTCCAGCACCCGCTGCACCACCGCTCTCATCGAAGTTTCCTCCAGGGCTGTCAGGGGCACCCCTCATGATGCGCCCAGGCTTTATCGGCATCTTGGGCGCTGAGAGGACCGCAGTGAAAAGAAGTCCACATGTGAGGGGTGCCAATTTCCACTTGGCGGTAGAGCGAGCGCCCAACCGTGGACTCCCGCACCCCCTCTCCCTTGCCGTGCTTTCGCGCCCTTCCCCATAATGGCCGCCGACTTCCCCGGAGCGTGCGTGCAGGTTCTTCGAGCCAGACACCTCTTGGCCGCGACGGCCATCGTTTCCCTGCTGCTTCCATACGGCGCCGTCGCGGCGCCGCCTTCCTCCGCCGAGAAGCGCGCGGACCGCGAAGCCCTGCGGACCGCCTTGCTCGAAGTGCTCCAACGCGCCCCGCTCAAGGTGAGCCGGGTGGGCGTGCACATGCAGAGCCTTGATGACGGCACGGTGGTGTTCACCCACAACGCGGACGAGCTGCTCAACCCGGCGTCGAACGTGAAGCTCGTCACGTCCGCGGCGGCGCTGGCGACGCTCGGGCCGGAGTTCCGCTACGACACGGAGTTCCTCGTCGAGCCGGAGCTGCCCGCGGACGGCAAGGTGAAGACGCTCTACGTGCGCGGCAAGGGTGATCCGTCCATCACGACCGAGCGCCTGTGGGGCGTGGTGTCGGAGCTGTGGCACTCGGGTCTGCGCGAGGTGGGGGACATCGTCGTGGACGACTCCTGGTTCGACGCCGAGCGCACGCCGCCCGGGTATGACCAGGAGGACTCGGACCGGGCCTATATGGCGCCCACCGGCGCGCTGAGCCTCAACTGGAACGCGGTGGCCATCTTCCTGCGCCCTGGCGCGAGCCCCGGCGCCAAGGGCACCGTGGAGATGGAGCCGCCGAGCGACTACTTCATCGTGGACAACCAGCTGTCCACCGGCGCGCGGCGCGCGCGGCGCGTCTCCGTGACGTCGGACCCGTCCGGCGCCCAGCAGAAAATCGTCGTGCGCGGGCAGGTGCCGGCCGAGCGCGGCGGGGCCGTCAGCGTCTGGAAGAAGATCGACAACCCTCCCATGTACTTCGGCCAGACGCTCAAGCAGCTGTTGAGCACGCGGGGCATGAAGGTGAAGGGCCGGGTGAAGGTGGGCCTGACGCCGTCCAAGGCGCGCACGGTGCACGTGGCCCAGTCGGACACGTTCGACGTGCTGCTCAAGCGCCTCAACAAGCTCTCCAGCAACTTCGTCGCCGAGCAGCTGCTCAAGACGATGGGCGCGGAAGGGCGAGGCCAGCCGGGCTCCTTCACCAAGGGCGTGGAGGTGGTGGAGCAGTTCCTGGAGCGCGACGTGGGCATCTCCCGCGGCACGTACGTGATGAAGAACGGCAGCGGCCTGAACGACGCGAACCGCTTCTCCGCAGCCCAGCTCAACAAGCTGCTCCGTCACATGTCCATCCGCTTCCCCTTCGCGCCGGAGTACCTGTCCTCGGTGCCCATCGCCGGCAAGGACGGCACGCTGAAGTACCGCTTCGAGGGCAGCGACGCGGTGGGCAAGCTGCGCGCGAAGACGGGCACGCTGGAGGGCGTCTCCGCGCTGAGCGGCTACGTGACGAGCGCGGGCGGTGAGCGCTTCTCCTTCTCCATGATGGTGAACGACTTCGCCGGCCGTGCCGGGCCCATCGTCGCGGGCCTGGATGCGCTGGGCGCGGCGGTGGCGGCCACGGGCTCCAGCCTGGGGCCTTCCAGCGCGGTGGCGTCCCTGGCGGACGGGGGCAAGCCGTCGGGCGCCATCGACGACGTGGCCGCCCGCATCAAGACGTACCTGGACCTGGGCCGGCAGAGGGACCAGCGCAACCTGGGCTTCCTGCGCACGGCGTGGCGCAGCGAGAGAGACCCTGCGGTGCGCGCGGTGCTGGCGGAGAGCCTCTACCAGTCCAACCCGCATGACTACCTGGGCGCGCGCACGCTCCTGGACAGCTACTCGGCGGGCAACGACGTGTATGGCCGACTGAGGGAAGTGGCGCGGGTGTTGTCCGTGGAGGTGCCCGGCGTCACCAGCATGGTGGAGCTGGCGGCGGGCGGTAACACGGAGGCGCTGGCCCGGGTGCTGGAGCTCGCGGGCGCCACGGGTGTGGATGCCCAGGCGCAGGCGGAGATGTCCGTCGCGCTGGGCGAGGTGGCTCGCACGGCGCCGGAGGAGCTGGTGGTGGCGCTGCGCGCGTCTTCACCGGCGGACCGCGAGGCGGCCTCGACGCTGCTGGCCCGCGCGCTGGTGCAGGCGGGGCAGGCGGACCATCCCTTCTGGAAGTCGCTGCGCCGGCTGCAGGGCGCGGCGGACCCCCAGGTGGCCGCCTTCTCCAAGGGGCTGGACTCCACGCTGTCGCAGAAGGTGGCGGAGGCCAAGGCGCCCCGTCCGTCCGAGGGCGGCGCTCCGGTGCAGGTGGTGGCGCCGGCGGGAGGCGCGTCGTCCCCTACGCCCCCGCGTTCCACGGGCAGTGCCCCTGATGCGTCGCGCACCGCGGAGACGCGTCCGGGCGGGTAGCACCCGGTGGGTGGGTGCCACCTCCCAGGTGGTGCCCTCCCGCACCTTTCCACCGTCGCCTCCCTGCCTGCGGGGCCGCCGTCCGGGCGGGCCCGGGGCCCGGGGTCCGCCTTCTGGAAATGTCAGGCCGCACTGCTATACGTCGGAGGCAACCTGCCAGGGCTGATGCTCGGCGGGCAGTTTCCCCGCCGTGGTGGTGGGGAACTCGACGGAAAGACAGAGGGAGCAGTCATGGCTGGAGGCGTGAACAAGGTCATCCTCATCGGCAACCTGGGTGCGGACCCCGAAGTGCGGTTCACCCCGGGCGGTCAGGCGGTCGCGAACTTCCGCATCGCCACCAGCGAGAGCTGGCAGGACAAGAACGGCCAGAAGCAGGAGCGGACCGAGTGGCACCGCATCGTCGTCTGGGGAAAGCTCGCGGAGCTCTGCGGCGAGTACTTGAAGAAGGGACGGCAGTGCTACGTCGAGGGCCGCCTGCAGACTCGCGAGTGGATGGATAAGGAGAACCGGAAGAACTACACCACGGAAGTCGTGGCCAACGCGGTGACGTTCCTGGGCGGTCGTGACGCCGGGGAAGGCGCGGGTGGCGGTGGTGGGGGTCGCCGGCAGTCCGGTGGTGGCGGGCAGCCGCGCGGCATGGACAACAACGACTACGGCCAGCCGCCTCCCATGGATGACGGCATGGGCGGTCCCTCCGGCGGTGGCGGCGGCAACAACGAGGACGACATCCCGTTCTGAGCGCCGCCCGTCGCGCGGCACTCCAGAAACGAACCGGCCGCTCCCCAGAAAGACTTGGGGGCGGCCGGTGTGCTTTCAGGGCTGGAACGACGGGAGCGGGTGCGCCCGCGCGAGGGGCTTCCCGCTCCGGAGCTTTACGAGCCCGAGGGGCCGAAGGCGGCGCCCGCGGTGTAGAGCGCGTAGATGACGCTCCAGCTCATCGCCGTCAGCAGCAGGAAGAGGATGATGGAGACGGGCTCGAAGCGGCGCATGGCGCGCTCGCTGCCCAACAGGCCCCAGCCCATGGCGAAGCCCTGGAGGCCGTTGGCCAGGTGGTACGCGGTGCCCAGCGTGCCCAGCAGGTAGACGATGAGCGTGGGGCCGTGGAAGCGCATCTCCCGGGCGATGTCGGAGAACGCCTCCGGGTGTCCCGCCACCAGCCGGGGCTGCAGGAAGGCCAGCCAGATGTGCGCGCCGAGGAAGGCGAGCACGCCCAGGGCGCTCACGCGCTGGAGGATGAACTTGAAGTTGCCGTAGTTGTTGTACCGGTTGTTGTTCGGCCGGAAACTGAAGAGCCGGACCAGGCCCCAGCCGGTGTGGAACAGCAGCGGCAGCATGACGATGATGAACGTCAGGGCCTGCGAGTACGGGTTGGCGTACGTGGTGACGGACTTCTCCCACGCGGCCGCGCCGTTGAACGCGGAGAGGTTGTCCCACAGGTGGTTGACGACCCAGAACGTCAGGGGCACCACCGCGAGGAACGAGCCCAGGCGGGACTTGAGGAGCGGAGTCTTCGTTGAAACGGCGTCGGCTGTGGCGGCCTGGGTGCTCATCGGGTCTCCAGCGATGGCGCGCGGGCAAGTGGCCGCGCCCCAAGTCAAAGTCGGGTGACTGTCGGAGGGCGGTTTATAACCGTTCCGGCCAGGACGCTGGATTTCTTCCGCCTCCCCGCATGGCAGCCGTCGCGCATGGAGGCATAAGCCTGGCCTTATGCGTCACCCTGGGTGGCCCTGCTGCCGGGCCGGCATGCGACGGGGCGTCCGCCTTCCGACGTTGGCGGGCACGACGGGCTCGGGCACGCTAAGTCGCTCTGCCATGTCCGATGAGCTCGTCAGTGGATTGCTGAAGAAGTCCGATGTGCGCGTGGTGCTGGCGCTCACCACGGACCTGTCCCGCCAGGCCCGCGCCACCCACCACACGGCCCCCGCCGCCGCGGCGCTGCTGTCCCAGGCGCTCACCGCCGCCGCCCTCCTGGGCGCGCTCCAGAAGGGCGACTCCCGCGTCAACCTCCAGGTGGAGTGTGACGGGCCGCTGCGGGGCCTCTTCGTGGACGGCGACACGTCCGGCCTCGTGCGGGGCTACGTGAAGAACACCCTCGTGGAGTACGTGGGCGGTGGCGGCGACCAGTACCTCTGGCGCCCCGTGCTGGGGAACAAGGGCTTCCTGTCCGTGCTGCGGGATTTGGGCGGAGGCGAGCACTACCGCTCGTCGGTGGAGCTGGAGCACTTCGACCTCGCCGCCGACCTGGAGCGCTACTTCCATCAGTCGGATCAGCTCCCCTCGCGCCTGGTGCTTGCGCAGCTGCCGGCCCAGGTCGACGGCAAGACGGAGTCCCTGGGCGTGGTGGCCGGCCTGCTCATCCAACCCTTGCCCGGCGCGGACCTGGAGGCCTTCCAGGCGCTCGGTGAGCGGCTGCGTCATGACGCCCCGTCGGTGCTCCTGACGCACGCGGCGTCGGGTGGGGCCGCGGTGTTGCGCGCGCTGTTGCCGGAGGCGGACTTCGAGGTGATGTCCCGCTATCCGCTGCGCTTCGGCTGCTCGTGCAGCGAGGACCGCGTGAAGCGCGCGCTGCTCGCGATGGGACGCGAGGAGCTGCAGGACCTCCTGGAGAAAGAAGGACAAGCGGAAGCAACGTGTCAATTCTGTACGACGCGCTATGTCATTCCAGGAGAGGAAATTCGAAGCATGCTGGCGAGCGGCACGGTTTGACTTGGGTGCGTGGCCTCGGTAGAGGCCGCGCGCCATGAGTTACTTCACGCAATTGCTCGAGGGCGGCTACGAAGCCGTCCATCTGCTCAGCGACTCCCGGACGGGCCTGAGGGCCATCGTCGGAATGCACAACACGCGGCTCGGTCCCGGGCTGGGGGGTACGCGCGCGTTGGCGACGTACACCAGCGAGGAGGAGGCCGTCGCGGACGCACTCCGGCTGGCGCGAGGCATGACCTACAAGGCGGCGCTGGCGGGCCTGCCGCACGGCGGTGGCAAGGCCGTCATCATGCTGCCGCGTGGCAACTTCGACCGGGCGAAGCTGTTCGAGTCCTTTGGTCGCGCGGTGGAGTCGCTCGGCGGCCGCTACATCACCACCGAGGACAGCGGCACCAGCACGGACGACATGGAGCACGTGCGCAAGCACACCAAGAATGTCGTCGGCCTGAAGGAGCGCAGCGGAGACCCGTCGCCGGTGACGGCGTACGGCGTGGCGCGCGCGATGGAGGCCACGGCGAAGCACGTCTTCGGCCGGCCGGACCTCAAGGGGCTGCGCGTCACGGTGCTGGGCGTGGGCCACGTGGGCATGTACCTCGTGAAGGAACTGCACGAGCGCGGCGCGAAGGTCTGGGTGAGCGACATCAACGCCCAGAGCGTGGCGCACGCGGTGAAGGAGTACGGCGCCACGGCGGTGGACGCGGACACCCTGCACCGCATGGAGGCGGACGTGTACGCGCCCTGCGCGCTGGGCGGCGCCATCAACGACGCCACGCTGCCGCTCTTGAAGGTGAAGGCGGTGTGTGGAGCGGCGAACAATCAGCTGCTCACCATGCGACACGGCGAGCAGCTCGCCAGCCGAGGCATCCTCTACGTGCCGGACTACGCGGCCAACGCCGGGGGCCTCATCAACGTGGCCCAGGAGTGGGCGGGGTATGACCGGGAGAAGGCGTATGCCCGGGCGGCGAACATCTTCGACACCATCGACACGGTGCTGCGGCGCGCGAAGGAGTCCGGTCTTCGTCCGGAGCAGGTCGCCGACCGGATGGTGGAGGAGAAGCTGGCGGCCTGAGGTGGGCCGGCACCTCGACGTGTCTTCGGACGCGTCGAGGACGGGGACTTCAGCGGGATGTGGCCAGGGCGCGGTCCTCGGGGTATGACGGGGCCGCACCCCAGCCGGAGCTCACCGCCGTGGCCACCAAGCGGGCAGCGCCCGGGCCCAAGGCCCAGGGCAAGCGCAAGCCCACCGCGAAGTCCTCCTCGAAGAAGACTTCTCCGAAGTCTCGTGTCGCGCCGTCGTCGGCGTCGTTGTCCGCCGCGGAGCGCAAGCAGGCGCAGAAGCTCGTCTCCATTCCCGTGGACCTGGTGTTGGCGCCGCAGGTGGAAGCGCCGCGTCAGCCCACTGGCAAGGACCAGTCGCGCAAGCGCTCCGCGGGCGTGAAGGAGCTGACGTGGGCGGACTTCGACCGCGCCGTGCACCACCTGGCCGACGCCATCCGCAAGACGTTCAAGCCGGAGGCGGTGGTGGGTGTGGCCCACGGCGGCGTCTTCGTCGGGGGCGCGCTGTCCTCGGCGTTGGGCTGCGCGTTCTTCCCGGTGCGCATCAGCCGTCGCAGCCGGGACAGGGGTGACGAGGGGCGTCCGAAGGGCGGCCCCAAGACGAGCGGGGAGATGCCGCGCGAGCTGAAGGGCAAGCGCGTGCTCATCGTCGACGACGTGGCGTCCAGCGGCGACACGCTGTCGCTGGCCACGGCGCTGGCGCGTGAGGCGGGCGCCACCAAGGTGTCGACGGCGTGCCTCATCGCGAAGCCGGAGGGGTTCGCCCCGGACTTCGCCGGGCTGACCACGGGCTCGCTCGTCGTCTTCCCGTGGGACTACGCGCCTGGCGCGGGCGACGCGCGCTTCGAAGAGGACCCGGACAAGGCGGGGGCGTGAGCGGTGCCGTGGTGAGGCGATGATTGTCGGCACCGCGGGCCACATCGACCACGGCAAGACGTCGTTGGTGAAGGCCCTCACCGGCATCGACACGGACAGGCTCCAGGAAGAGAAGCGTCGGGGCATCACCCTGGAGCTGGGCTTCGCGCACCTGACGCTGGATGACGGCACGGTGGCGGGCGTGGTGGACGTGCCCGGCCACGAGCGCTTCGTGAAGGCGATGGCCGCGGGCGCTGGCGGCGTGGACCTGGCCGTGCTGGTGGTGGCGTCGGACGAGGGCGTGATGCCCCAGACGCGCGAGCACCTGGACATCTGCCGGCTCCTGGGCGTGCGCGCCGGTGTTGTCGCCCTCACCAAGTCGGACCTGCTGGCGGAGCCGGGGCCGGAGTGGCGCGTGCTGGTGGAGGCGGACCTCGCCGCGCTCACCACGGGCTCGTTCCTGGAGGGGGCGCCGGTGGTGCCCTGCTCGACGCGCACGGGGGAGGGACTGGACGCGCTGCGCACCGCGCTCAGCCGCGCCGCCGGGGCGCTGGCGAAGCGTCCCTCCGAGGGGCCGACGTTCCTCCCGGTGGACCGCGTCTTCACGCTGAAGGGCTTCGGCACGGTGGTGACGGGCACGTTGCTGTCGGGCACGGTGGCGGTGGACGACGCGGTGTCGCTGTTGCCGGGACAGCCGGGCCCGTTGCGCGTGCGCGGCGTGCAGGTGCACGGGCGGGCGGTGGAGAAGGTGGAGGCCGGGCAGCGCGCGGCGGTGAACCTGCCGGGCGTGGAGGCGGAGTCACTCCACCGAGGGCAGGTGCTGACGCGCGCGGGAGAGCTGCCCGAGACGCGCATGCTGGACGTGGAGTTGACGCTGCTGCCGACGGCGGAGTCACCGCTGCCGCGTCGCCGGAAGCTGCTGTTGCACCTGGGCACCTCCCAGGTGGAGGCCACGGTGGCGCTGCTGGACGTGGAGCGGCTGGAGCCTGGCGAGACGACGCTGGCGCAGCTCCGGTTGGAGGCTCCGGTGGCGGCGCTCGTGGGCCAGCGCTTCATCCTCCGGGGCTCGCGCGCGCTGCCGGGGCGGGGCGCGACGCTCGCGGGCGGACGCGTGCTGTCGATTGTGCCCCCCCGGCGCCGCAAGGGGGGCTCGGCGGTGGTGGCGCCGTTGCGAGAGGCGGACCCGGCGGGGCAGGTGGCCTGGTTGCTGCGGCAGGCGGGCTATCGCGGACTGACGCAGCAGGAGCTGTTCGGCCGCTCCGGGCTGGGGCCTCGGGTGCTGACGCGCGCGCTGGAGCTGTCGGGCACGCGGGGCTCGGCGTTGTTGGTGGACCGCGAGAAGCGGCTGTATCTGTCCGGCGAGGTGTTCGAGGGACTGCAGGGGCGAGCGCTCGCATTGCTGGCCGCATTCCATGAGCGCGAGCCCTTGCGCGAGGGCCTGTCCCGAGAGGAGCTGCGGCAGCGCCTGTCGTCCGAGCTGGACGCTCGCGCCTTCCAGCGGGTGTTGCAGGGACTGGGGGACACCGGGAAGCTGGAGGTGGACCGGGACCTCGTGCGTCTGAAGGGGCGCGGCCGTGCATTGTCGCTGGGGGACGAGGCGGCCCGGGCGCGGCTCGCCGCGGAGCTGTCCGCGACGGGACTGGCCCCGCCCACGGAGGGCGAGCTGTCCCAGAAGCTCCAGCTCCCGGTGCCCCGCCTGCGAGAGCTGATGAAGGTGCTGGTGGCCGAGGGGAGGGTGGTGAAGGTCAGCGAGGAGCTGTGCTTCGACGCGGCGGCGCTGGGCGCTCTTCGGGAGCGGCTGGTTGCCCACCTGCGCGAGAAGAAGGAAATTACCACCCAGGCCTTCAAGGAACTGGTGGGACAGAGCCGCAAGTTCGTCATCCCTCTGTCCGAGTACTTCGACCGGGAGAAGGTGACGCTCCGGGTGGGCGAGAAGCGGGTGCTGCGTCGCGGATGAGCACGAGGCATTACAGCGAGGCGTCGCTGCGCGCCTTCATCGAGCCCTTCGCCAACCCCGTGCTCGCGGTGGTGGACGGACGGGTGTTCGCCGCGAACGACGCGTACCTCGCGCTCCTGGGGCTTCCCCGGGAGCGAGTCGAGGGGCGCTCCATCATGGACTTCGTCCAGCCGGAGGACCGCAGCAGGCTGGTCGAGCGCTACCGCCTGCTGGAGTCCGGCGTGCCCATGGAGGCGGCGACGCAGCTGTACCAGGTTCCCTCGGCGGACGGCGTCACCCGCGAGGTGGCCCTCTACGCGTCCCATCTCTCGCTCGAGAGCGGGGGGCGGGCGCTGCTGCTCAACCTGCTTCCCATGGTGGACCGGCCCACCGAGCTGTCCGTGGCCGAGCGACTGGTGGAGACCTCCGCGGGCCTCGTGTCCGCGCACTCCGAGGACGCGGTGCGCCGCGTCGCGCTCAAGGGCCTGGAGGCCGCGGGCTTCCGGGTGCGGCTGTTGCGGTGGGACGGCATGCGGCTGCATGCGCTCGACGGGGGGCCTCCTCCGGTGGACGTGTACCTGGGGCTGGAGGCGCTGTCGGACGGGCGCCCTGTCTTCGGTGGCGCGGAGCGGGCCTCGCCCACGCACGTGTACCTGCCGGTGGGGGGGCCCCAGGTGGAGGTGCTGCGCGTGGAGGGCCCGTGGGTGGCGCCTCGCCACGGCTCGGTGCTGACGCTCTTCGCCAAGGTGGTGGGGGCGGCGCTGACGGACGCGCGTGTGCAGGCGGACAGCACCCGCAGCCGGTGGGAAGTGGGCGCCGTCGCGGAGATGGCGCGCTTCGTGGCGCGGCCGATTCCCCCCACGCCAGAGGACTTCCTGTCGCGCGTGTCGGAGCTGCTGCTGGCGGAGGCCGCCGTGCTGCACCTGACGAGCGGCGAGGAGGGGCCGCTGGAGCTGACCGCCCACTTCGGGCTGGCGGAGAGCGGTGTCTCCCCGGGGGCCGTGGACCGCCTGAGCCGGGTGATGGGGGCCTCGGTGCCGGACGCCCTGGATGGAGACCTCACCACGGAGGCCCAGGCGGCGGTGCTGCGCGAGGTCTCCGGCGGCGCGCTGGGCAGTGGCGCGGCGGTGCGGCTGGCTCGGGGCGGAGAAATCTGTGGGGTGCTCCAAGTCCTTCGTGCTCCGGACCGGCCCTTCGACGCGCGGGATGTGCGGCTGCTCGGGACGTTGTCGGAGTTGCTGGTGACGCTGCTGGAGCAGCGGCGGCTGCGCTCGGAGTCCGGGCGGCAGCTCACGGAGACGCGCCTGCTGTTGGACCTGGCCCGCACCACGTCGGGCGTGCTGGAGACCTCCAGCATCCTCGACGTGGCCTCGGACTTCCTGGTCCACCTGTTGGACGTGTCCAACTGCTACATCATGCTGTACGACGAGAGCGCCAAGGTGCTCCGGGGCGCCGCGGCCTCCGCGGCCCATCGCGACTTCTTCCGCACGGTGGTGTTGTCGCTGAGCAGTGACAGCGTGGCGGCCCGGGCCGCGCGCGAGCGGCGGCCGGTGGCCATCGAGGACGTGGAGGCCTCTGGCGGAGGCTTCAACCCGCAGCTCGTCCAGCGCTTCGGCGAGAAGGCGCTCCTGGCGTTGCCGCTCACCTCGCGCGAGGAGCTCATTGGCGTGGTGTTGGTGGACGACACGCGGCGCACCCGGGGATTCAGCCCCCAGCTCGTCGAGCTGGCAGAGGCCACGTGTGGCCAGCTGGCGCTCTCCATCGCCAACGCGCGCCTGTACGAATCGCTGTGGGCCAGCTACGCGGAGCTGGCCGCCACGCGCGCGGAGATGGTGAAGCGCGAGCGACTGGCGGCGCTGGGCGAGCTGTCCGCGATTGTCGCGCACGAGGTGCGCAACCCGCTGGGCGTCATCTTCAACGCGGTGGCGTCGCTGCGCCGGCTGCTGGAGCCCGCGGGTGACGCGGGCATGCTGCTGGACATCCTGGGCGAGGAGAGCGACCGCCTCAACCGCATCGTCGGCGACCTGCTGGACTACACGCGCCCCAGGAACCCGGTGCTCCAGCACGAGGACCTGGGCCGCGTGCTCCAGGACTCACTGGAGGCGGCGCGCGTGCAGGGCGGTGGCACGGACCGGCCCGTGCAAATCGATTCGGAGGTGGAGCCCGGCTTGCCGCCGGTGCCCATGGACCGCAGGCTCATCCGCCAGGCGCTCGTCAACGTGGCCGTCAACGCGATTCAGTCCATGCCGCAGGGCGGGAGGGTGCAGGTGCGGGCTCGACGGGAGGCGCATGGTGGGCGTGAGCAGCTGCGCATCGACGTGGCGGACCAGGGGCTGGGCATTCCCGCCGAGCTGCTCCACCGCGTCTTCGAGCCCTTCTTCACCACCAAGGCGCAGGGCACGGGCCTGGGCCTGGCTGTCGTCAAACGTATCCTCGAGGAACATCGAGGCGAAATCGCCGTGGACAGCGTCCCCGGTCGCGGTACCACCTTCACTTTCCGCCTTCCCCTCTCGCAGCCCCCGTCCTTCCCATGACTGACGCGAACACCCCGCCGTCCCGTGGACGCATCCTCGTCGTGGACGACCAGCGCAACATGCGCGCGACCACCGCGTTGCTTCTGCGCGCCGAGCACTACACCGTCTTCGAGGCGGGCACGGGTGAGGAGGCCCTGGCCCACCTGTCGGGCGGCAGCATGGACCTGCTGCTGACGGACTTGAAGATGGAGCCCATGGACGGGCTGACGCTGCTCAGGCGCGCGCTGGAGGTGGCCCCCCGTCTCCAGGTCATCATGATGACGGCCTTCGGCTCCATCGAGAGCGCGGTGGAGGCGATGCGGCTGGGCGCCTACGACTACGTCACCAAGCCCTTCAAGGAGAGCGAGCTGCGCTACCGCGTGGAGCGCGCCCTGGAGCGCGCGCGCCTCCTGCGCGACGTGGACAACCTCGCCACCGACTTCAACCAGCGCCACGGCCTGTCCGCGCTGGTGGGACGCAGCGCGGCCATGAGGGACCTCACCTCGCGGCTGATGCGCGTGGCGCAGAGCGACGCCACCGTGCTCATCCAGGGTGAGAGCGGCACCGGCAAGGAGCTGGTGGCGCGCGCGCTCCACGCGCACAGCCGTCGCAAGAGCCGCTCCTTCGTGCCGGTCAACTGCGCCGCCATCAGCGAGTCCCTGCTGGAGAGCGAGCTGTTCGGCCATGCGAAGGGCGCCTTCACGGGCGCGGTGAAGGCGCGCCGCGGCCTCTTCGAGGAGGCCGATGGCGGCACGCTCTTCATCGACGAGGTGACGGAGACGAGCCCCACCTTCCAGTCCAAGCTGCTGCGCGCCCTCCAGGAGGGTGAAGTCCGCCGCGTGGGCGAGTCCACCGCGCTGCGCGTGGACGTGCGCACCGTCGCCGCCACCAACCGAGATATCGAAGTGGAGGTGCGTGAGAAGCGCTTCCGCCAGGACCTCTACTACCGCCTCAACGTGGTGACGCTGCGCGTGCCCCCCCTGCGCGAGCGTCTGGAGGACGTGCCCGCGCTCGCCGAGCACTTCCTGGAGCGCGCCAACGCCCGCAGCCCCAACCCCCGGCGCCTGTCCGCCTCCGCCGTGACGCACCTGATGGGCTACGACTTCCCTGGCAACGTGCGCGAGCTGGAGAACCTGGTGGAGCAGGCCGCCGCGCTCGCCGAAAGCGACGAGCTGCTGCCCGAGGACTTCCCGCTGCGCCAGGCCCGCCTGCCGCCCGCGCACGGCTCATCTGGCCTCAGTGCCCTGGACGGGCAGTTGGGCCTGGGCTCGGGCACGAGCGGAGGCCCCACGCTGGCCCAGGTGGTGGAAGAGGCCGAGCGCCGCGCCATCGCCCAATCCCTGGAGCGCCATGGCGTGGACCTTGCCCGCGTCGCGGACGAGCTGGGCGTCTCCTCCACCACGCTGTGGCGGAAGATGAAGCGCCTCAACCTCCGCCCGCCCAGCGAGGCGGTCCGGGAGTAGGGTGGAGTTGGACGTGTAACTTTTGCGCACCTGTGGATTCAGATCCGAAATGAACGAGGTTCATCGGTGAAAAACACAGGCGCTTGAAATCATTGAGAATTTTCAGTTCTGCAAGTCGATTTCAGGGCTGCAATGCAATCGCCGAGGTTGGCCAGTGTCGGGTGGACCTCTAAGTGCCTGAGAAAACTGGAGTTTGTCTCAAAACGACTCTTGGCACGACGACTGCTATAGCTCCACGCGGGACACATCGAAGCGAGGCTGAAGGCGGTTCCCCCCCACCCCTTCAGCACTTCCGGTGAGTCACCTTCAGAAGACCCGCGGCCCGACCCTCCCCTGTGGAGTGTCGGGCCGCCTTCTTTTGTGCTGTTGGCCGTTGAAATCCGCCCGCGTCGGTGTTCGCTCCATCCTTCTGCGGAGGAATGCCTGATGGCGGTGGAAGCGCGACGGCAGCCGAGTGCGTGGGCCCTGAGGCCTGGCCGGGCCTCTGACTACGAAACCTACGTGAGGTTGTTCGCGGAGCTGGGGGTGGACGAACCACCTCCGTCCGCCTCCATGTGGGCCCATGAGGTGGCCCCCCGCACCCTGCTGGTGGACGGGCCGGGTGGGGTGGAGGGGTACACGTCGACGGACGCGCTGGGAGAGCTGGGCTACGTGGGGCAGTTGGTGGTGGCGCCCTCCGCGCGTCGGCGGGGGTTGGGGCGCTGGATGATGGAGCGGGTGGCGGCGCGCTTCCGGGAGCAGGGCTGTCGGAGCTGGGCCCTCAACGTGAAGCGGGACAACGTCGCGGCCCTGGGGCTGTACACCTCGCTGGGCATGAGGCGCGCGCGCCAGGGCATCAACCTGAAGGTGACGCGCGCCCAGGTGGCCGCGCTTCCGCCCGTGCCTGACGGGCTGGTGGTGGTGCCCCTGGAGGCGGGTGACTGGGCGCCGCTGACGGGGGCCTTCGGGATGATGCCGGGCAAGCTGGCGCGCTACGCGACGCTGGCCTCGCACCGACTGCTGCGGCTGGCGCGCGAGGATGGTGTGGAGGAGGCGCCGCTCGGGATGATGGACGTGCGCTCGGGTGGCGCGGTGTTGTTTCCCTTCTTCGCGGCCTCACTGCCTCATGCGCGGGCGCTGCTGGAGGGCGCCTTCTCGCTGCTGGGGACCTCGCGCGAATCGATGGGCGTGGTGGTGACGGATGACGCGCCACTGGAGCGAATCCTGCGCGACGCGGGAGCCGGCGTGAGCCTGGAGACCTTCGAGCTGCGTGGAGCGCTTCCGGAGCCGTAGCGCGCGCTTCGTCGCGGGCCCCGGAAAAGACGACGCCCGCCCGAGCACGAGGCCGGGGCGGGCGTGGGAACAACCACGGGGCAGGCAGCCCCGCGAGGGCTACTGGCCGAAGATGCTGCTGGCCTGCTCCAGCCACGCAGTGATGGGGCCAGGGAGGATACCGAACACCACCACGGCGGCGGTGGAGAGGACCAGCGCCAGCTCCGTGGACCAGCTCCGCTCGAGTGGCTGGGCGCCCTCGGGCACGGGCCGCATGAACATGTAGACCACCACGCGCAGGTAGTAATAGGCGCCCGCCGCGCTGGCGAGCACGCCGACGATGGCCAGGCCGATGAGGCCCGAGTCCACCGCGCTCTGGAAGATGAGCAGCTTGCTCATGAAGCCGATGGTGGGAGGAATCCCGCCCAGCGACAGCATGAAGGTGGCCATGGCCACGGCCCAGCCCGGACGGCGCTGCGCCAGCCCGCTGAACCGCTCCAAGTCCCACGCGGTTCCCTTCTCCTCGTCCTCGCGGCGCTCCAGCACGGACACCAGGGTGAAGGCACCCACGGCGCTGAAGGTGTAGGCGAGCAGATAGAAGAGGATGCCGCGCAGCGCCTGCGAGCGGGCCAGCTCCACCGGCGAGCCACCCGTCAGCTCGGACGGGCCGAGCAGGCGGAACTGCTCGCCCGGCGCGGTGACGAACAAGGCCGCCACGCCCACCAGGAGGTATCCGGCGTGGGCGATGGACGAGTACGCCAGCATGCGCTTCACGTTGCGCTGCGGAATCGCCAGCAGGTTGCCCACCACCATGGTGAGGAAGGCGAGGGTGGAGAACAGCACCAGCGGCAGGTGCGGGTCGATTCCCTTGCCCAGCGTGAGGAACACGCGCACCAGCGCCGCGAAGGCCGCGGCCTTCACGCCCGCGCTCATCAGCGCGGTGACGGGGGTGGGGGCACCCTCGTACACGTCCGGCGTCCACATGTGGAAGGGCACCGCGGCGACCTTGAAGGCGAAGCCGGAGCCCAGGAGGATGAGGCCCGCGTAGACCAGCGCCGGCTGGGTGGCGAGCGCGCCGGACAGCGGGCCCACCATGGCCGTCAGCTTCGTGGTGCCGGTGGCCCCGTACAGGAGCGCCGCGCCGTACAGCAGCACCGCGGAGGAGAAGGCGCCGAGGATGAAGTACTTGAAGCCCGCCTCGCTCGGCCGCGTGCCACGTCGCAGGTACGACGTGAGCGCGTAGGTCGCGATGGAGAGGACCTCCAGGTTGACGAAGAGGGTGATGAGCTCGTTGGACATCGCCAGCAGGCTCATGCCCGCCGCGGCGAAGAGCATCAGCGCGTAGAACTCACCGCGCTCAGCCCCGCGCTTGCGCAGGAAGCTCACCGAGCTCAGCGCCGCCAGGCCCAGGCCCACGCACACCACGAAGGTGAGGAAGCTGGAGAAGGGGTCCAGCACGCCGAAGCCGAGGAACGCCTCGTGCGCCGGCTCGAACATGGAGGCCACGGCCACGGCGCCCGCCGCCACCGCCGCCACCACGGTGAGCACGGCCTGGTAGGAGCGCGACGCGGTGGCGCTGAGGAACACCTCCGACAGGAGCAGGATGCAGGCTCCCACCACCAGGATGATGGCGGGAATCAGCGGGAGGAAGTCTGCCAGGGTGAGATTGGGCAGGATCATGTCGTGGGCTCAGGCGGCTTACGGCCGAGACGAGGGGACAGCCCGGGCGG
>NZ_JABUMQ010000101.1:0-31582 GCF_013336645.1 Myxococcus sp. CA039A
CTTCAGCGCCGCCGCCCCACCCGCCCAGCGAGCACCCAGGCGGCCGGCCAGTCGCGAGGACAACAGCCCCCGCGCCAGCTCGCGCACCACGGGCTCGGGCTCGGGGGCTCGCGTCGCAGGCCCCACCACAATCACCCACCCGCGCCCCGTGTCGACCGGTCGCACGCTTCCCTCGGCTTCGAGCAGATTAACCACCACCCGGGGTGCTGGCTCACCTTCCCGTAGGCCCAGAAGTCGGGCTGCTTGTTTGAACGGGCCGTCCAGCAGGGGCAACCAGGCGCGTTGCGCGGCGCGGAAGTCGGGCAGCGTCTCCGCTCGGAGCGCCGCCACGGGCCACTCACGCTCCACGCGGGCCAGCAGCGCCTCCAGCCCCACCAGGTCCCCAGGAGCGCCCGGCACATCGGGGCCTCCGAGGATGCGCGCCAGGTACACCTCCACCGGCTCCGGGTGCGCGGCGAAGTAGGCCCGCGCTTCCTCGAGCACCGACGGGGCCGCTGTCGCCAGCTTCTCCCGGACGAGCGTGCGAGCGCGGCCGTAGCGATAGGTGGGAACGGGGTGGGCCCGCTCGACGGGGCCGGCGTCGTAGCCGGCGCGGTTCAGCAGGGCGAACAGCGTGAAGACGCGGACATCGGCGCGCACCTCCAGGCCACCCGGAGTGTACTGGCTCGCGAACCAGTCCTCCTCGGGGGCGATGGAAACCTGAGCGGTCGACCCGGCGTGCGCGGGGGCCGACGCATGGACCCCGAGCAGTAGGAGGAAGGCCAGGTGGGGGGCTCGCATACCGGCGCCCACGCTACCACGGGCCTCTCAGACGGCCGGAGCCTTTCCGATGAGGGTGCGAATCATGTCCCGGTTGTCGCGGGCCTTCTGGCCGAAGAAGCCGACGATGCCCATCAGCAGCTTCACGCAGGCCTGCGGCTTGGTGGCCAGGAGCTTCTGGAAGTCCGCGGCGCGAATCTCCAGCGCGGAGACATCCGTGACGGCGGTGGCGGTGCAGAGCCGCTCACCCTTCTGCACCAGGGCCAGCTCGCCCAGGGGTTCGCCGGTCCCCACTTCGCCCAACGGGACGTCGTCACCCGAGGGGCTCCTGGCGCTCAGTCGCACCGTGCCCTCACCGACGATGAGGAGCGACTCCCCCGTCTTGCCTTCGGTGAACAGCGCGGTGCCCTTCGGGAAGGCACGCGGCACGGCCACGCCCGCGAAAATCTGGATGCCGGTGTCCGTGAAGCCCTTGAAGAGAGGGCACGCCTTGAGGGTGTTCGCAGGCACGAGAGCCATGAGGCTGGGTCCTAACACGGGCCGCGCGGGCCGGCGAGTCAGCGGCTGGCGCGGTACTCGGAGGCCAGTTGCACGTAGTGATGGGCGGACATCAGGAGGAACTCGCGCTCCGCTTCGGTGAGGGGCCGCTTCATCTTGCCGGGAGCCCCCATCACCATGGAGCCAGGAAGCACCTTCGTCCCGGGAGTCAGCAGCGTCCCCGCGCCGATGATGCAGTCGTCCCCTATCTCCACCTCATCCAGGAGGATGGCGCCCATCCCGACGAGGACGCGGTTGCCCACCGTACAGCCGTGCAGCACGACGTGATGTCCCACTGTCACGTCGTCACCGATGACGGTGCTCGACCTGCCGCCGGTGACGTGGACCAGGGACAAGTCCTGGAGGTTGGTGCGCTTACCCACGCGGATGGGATTCACGTCGCCGCGCATCACCGTGTTGAGCCAGACGGAGGAGTCCTCGCCCAGCTCCACGTCCCCCACCACCTGGGCGGAGTCGTCCACGAAGCAGCTCGGGTGGACGCGGGGGGTCACCCCGCGAAACGCTCTCAGCGCCATGCAGTCACCTCTTGCGCGAGCGGCCCTCAGGCCTCCGCGACGACGTGGAACGGCGAGACGGGCGGCGCCACCGGCAGCGGCTCCACGGTGGGCAACTGCAACACCGCCAGTTGCTTTCCGGAGAGCTGGTTGGGCGTGGAGCGATCCACCTTCACCGTCACGAAGGAACCCGTGGGCGCGTCGCCCTCGAAGTTGACGGTGCGGTTCTCCGGCGTGCGGCCGAAGCGCTTGGCGGCGTCGTAGCGCGAGTGGCCCTCCACCATCACCTCCACCACCGAGTCCACCAGGGCCGCGGTCGTCTCCGCGCTGATGCGACGCTGCAGCTTCTGCAAGCGCTCCAGCCGGGCGATCTTCACCTCGTGCGGAATGGGGCCCCAGTCCTTCTCGCGCAGCGCCGCGCCCGTCTTGGGGCGGGGGCTGTAGATGAAGGAGAACTGGTTGTCGAAGCGGACCTCCTCGGTCAGCTTCATCGTCATCTCGAACTCCTCCTCGGTCTCCCCGGGGAAGCCCACGATGATGTCGGTGGTGACGGCGATGCCCGGCCGCGCCTCGCGCAGCTTGTTGAGCCGCTCCATGTACTGCACCACGGTGTAGTCGCGGCGCATCATCTTCAGGATGCGATCACTCCCGCACTGCACGGGCAGGTGGAAGTGCGGCGCGATCTTGGGCTGCGTGCGGAACGCCTCAATCAGCTCGTCGGAGAGGTCGTGCGGGTGGCTGGTGGTGAAGCGCACGCGCTCGATGCCCGGCACCTCGGCGGTGCGCAGGAGCAACTGGGCGAAGGACACACCGCCCAGGTACGAGTTCACGTTCTGGCCGATGAGCGTCACCTCGCGCACGCCGACCTTCGCCAGCGAGTCCACCTCCAGGAGGACCTCCGGGAAGGCGCGGCTCACTTCACGGCCGCGGGTGTGCGGGACGACACAGAACGAGCAGACGTTGTCGCAGCCCTTCATCACCGTGACGAACTCGGTGACCTTGCCGCGAGACGTCTCCGGGTCCGCGCGCGGGAAGACGTACTCCTCCGAGTCCACGAAGGCGGTCTCCACCACCCGAGCCCGCTCCGACTCCACGCGGCCGATGATGTCCGGCAGGCGGGCGATGTTGTCGGGACCGAAGACGAAGTCCAGGTACGGCACCTTCTTGATGAGGCGGTCCTTCTCCTGCTGGGCCACGCAGCCGCCCACGCCGATGAGCGCGCCGCGACTGGCCTTCACGGGCTTGTAGCGGCCCAGGGCGGACAGCATCTTGTCCTCGGCCTTCTCGCGGATGGAGCAGGTGTTGAGGATGATGAGGTCCGCGTTTTCCGGCACAGGCGTCGGCTCGTAGGACATCTTCGCCAGCACCTCGCTCATGCGGAGCGAGTCGTTGACGTTCATCTGGCAGCCGAAGGTGTGGATGAAGTAGCGCTTCATGGGGATTCTCTGAGCAAGAACGTGCCCTTATGCGACGGTCGGGCACGGAAATCAACCGAACCTGGGCCCGTGGTCATCCCTGACTGAGCAGTCCGGTCATCCGGGTGTGGAGGTCCAGGAGGGAGGCCTCGCGTTCCCGGAGGAGCGCCAGGGTGGCCTCGCCATAGCGGCGGCCCAGGGCCACCGTCTCCCGTTCCTGCTTTCCCAGCTCGTCCCGGACGCGGGTCCGCAGCTCCTCCGGCGGGCCCTCCGAGGTCGCCTCGAGCTGACGCAGCTTGTCGTCCAGCTTCCGAGCCGTCCACCGGCGGCCCCCGAAGGCGCGCAGCATGGCGATGCCCTGCTCCAGCGCCTGGGAGTCCAGGCCGGAGGCCGTCTGGGCCAGGCCGTGGGCCCGGGCCAGGGTCTCCGCCCCTGGGTCCGAGCCGGCGTGGGCCAGGAAGGTCTCCTGGTAGCGCACCAGGGCATCGAGCAAGGCGCCGTCCACGGGCGGCATGGCCATGCGAAGGGTCCGGTCATCCGCCGCGGAGAGGTGGGTACCCGTCTCGCGGTTGGGGACGTCCTGGTAGCCGTGGTCGTCGAAGAGTGAGGGGGCCATGGGACTCCTGGGGAAAGGCCGGGCAGGTGTAACAGGGCCCGTCCCGTCGCGGTAGGGTTCGCGACACTCCTCTCCTGGCGCGAATCTGAACATGCCCAGGTAGCGCGCCGCCGAGCGTCCCCACCCGCGGAACCTGCACTCGCCAGGATGCGCTCGTTCAGCTCACGAAGGGGCTCCCTGCTTCCCTGAAGGCGAGGCCACCCCCGCTGCCGCCGCGGCCGATACGCCAACAGGGGCGGCGCCCGCCGCTGCCGCTGCCGCCGCTTCTGCCGCTGGCGAGGCGCCTGCCGCCCCCATCGGACCCATGGCGGGCAGAACGTCCGTGCGCTCATAGTCCGAAATCAAATTCAGGAGTTCGGGATTGAACGTCCCCGTCGCGACAGGGGGATGAGTCAGAGCCCCGGCTGCGCCGCCCGGCCCTGGATTCAAGGCGTCCTTGACGGCTGCGGCCCTTTTAGCAACAGAACCCGGGCCTTTATCCAGAACCCCCTGCTTGACATTGAAGTCAAAGATCACCGCGCGATACATTGCAACCATCTTCCGGGTCTGCGCCACAACCAGATCGAACTCTCCGCGATCCTCCAGTTCGACAATCTCTCCAACCAAAGCACCGAGATCCGAATTGATTCCCAGCAACCGCGCCCGGTTATTTCGCAACCAGTGCCGCTTGACAAAGCACTGCAGTCGCCCCTGTATATCGTGATTGCTCGCGATCAGATCCATGGAATTGACATATCGCCGCAAAAAATCCCTGTCATTGCAGCGCTCGATAATCCAATCCCTCTGCCGAACATCGACTCCTCCATCCGGATAGTTGGCACATACCCTGACAAACTCAGCAACATCACCACCGCCACTCCTCTTGACAAAATTATCAAACAATGTCTGCTTGTGTATTATACCTTTGCCATCAGGCCAGAGTTGATAGGCCATCGGGATGCCTGCTGAAATAGCCTCACCGAAAGACTGATCCCCCTCTGCGATAGTGAATGACCTATCCGCGGCGCGCCACAGTTTCTGCATGACGGAATAAGGAATCACCGCGCCCGGTTCCATGGCCACAACCTTTGTCGTCCGATCATCCTGGATCAGAGTAGACACACTGAACCACTTATTCTTCTCGACCTCCAGAACGCGGAGTCCTCGAGTCCGACAATACTCGCCGATGTATGACGCCTTATTGCGCCGACCTTTACCGCCCGCTCCGCCCTGTTCCATGAGATTGTGATTGACGGGCAAGACGATGGCATTCTTGATGCCGACATCAAACACGACGCGATCCAGTAAAAGATCGTATCGAGCCTTGGACTTCTGGCCGGCACCATAACCAAAAAAGAACCGACACCCCTGGTGGTACTTCCTCAAGAAGTCACAAAGCGCCTTTGTGGACTTCTCGGCATCGGACTTCTCGGCATCGGACTTCTCGGCATCGGACAGCTTCAACTCGGCAAGTGGGATCGGCGCTCTCAACTCCTTGTTGATCATGATACCGATTTCACCGTCCCCCAACCCCGACTGCCTTGTGAAGACGTCCAGCGCCCTCCCGACGCGATAGCTATACTCCGATACAGCCAGATCCCCCTCCGTAGTGGTGGCAGCAGGAGTCTCCAGGGAGATATCCGGACTCCATCCCACTTCCTGCACCTTACTGACCCACGGAAAACTCGACAGCATCGTGTCGAATTGGGAATGGTTCGAGGTGGCGACGATCCTCCATCCCGTCCCCTGGTGAAGCAGACGCCCCGTATGCAGGCCGTTGATCAGGTCGCCAAAACCATTCTGGTCCGCACTGTTGACCAGGATGTCCACATACGGGAGCTGCAAATCCGAATAGAGCGAGTCCAACTGGATCTGCTGTTCAGGCGTCAGCGGCTTGCGTCGACGATGCCCCCCTCTCCCTTCCCCGTGTTTTCCCAGTGAAGAGGCCCCTGCGGCGGCAGCGGCAGCGGCTGACCCTGTCGCCGCCCCCTTGGGGTTCTTCGGGACCTGTTCTTTGCTTGGTTTGGATGCCACGGCGCTGGCGCCCGAGCCAGCGGCCGACTGGGCGCGCAAGCGTTGATAACGCTGCTGGAGCGTCTGCAGGGTCGATTGGAGTCGAGTCGCCAGGTACTGTTTCGTGGCCCAGTCGACGGGGACGCCTTCTGCTTTCAGATCTTCCGTGCAGGAGGTGCAGAAAACGGCCTTTGCACCCTGGCCCGCCCCCACGCTCTTCCCACAAATTCCACAAGACATGTATCGGATCCATCGCGAGGACTTCGCGCGTAAAAGACATGCGTGAGTTTCGTGTCGACGTCCGTGGGCGGCGTCCGGGGAGGACGTAGGCCGATGAGGGCTCCCAAGCGGCGTTACCCAGGTCGTCATGCATGGCGCAGGGCAGGCAAGAGGGGGCCTGCGCCAAGGTCGAGAGGCACGACGCGGTTTCTCGCCGTGCCACTGCGGGCGACTTTTCAAGGCACAGCAAGCGCTGTGCCGCAACACACTCAGCCCGCCTGGAGGGCGAGCGAGCGCTCCAGGACATGCACGGCCCGCGTTCCCCAAGAACGCGTTCGCGTCCTCGGCGGACGCCTGGCGCGAGGATGAGAAGAACAGGAGCGCTTTGCGGGTAGCAGGCGGGCGGGCACCACGGGCTTCGCTCCTGCGCCGCGCAGGAACTTCACCTGTGACTCGCTGGTGCGGCTCAGAGCCGACGCAGGAAGGCGATCAGATCGCTCTTCTGCTCGGGGGTGAGGGACTCCGGTGGGCCTTCATGCTCTGGCGGATGGACGGGGATCTCCTCCTCCAACCCCGGCGCCACCCCTGCTTGAGGGAGCGCGCCGTGACGCGCGAGGGAGTCAGGCCGGCGACGAGCCTCGGCGCGTGGGCCGCCGTGTTCCGCTCAGCTTCGTCATCTCCGCGAAGATATCGTCCGGCCTACCCTCAAGGGCGTACTCACGGACACTCCATGGGCATCGGCGGAAAGTCCGTGCCGTGGAGTGGAGCCCCTGGGTGCTCGCGATTCGAAGCAGCGCCAGCCCCTCGATGAAGACGCGGCTTCGCGGCTCGAACGTCGACACATCCTCGGAGTGAGGCCGCAGGTCGTCCTGTTCCAGGCAGTGCCCATCGATGACTGCCTCCAAGGCTGATTCGAAATCCTCGCGAGAGCCCTGCTGCAACGCCGTGCATACATCGAAGCGGCTCGAGTGACTGTCCTTGACGGCCGCCTCGAATCGCCGAAGCACTGTCCCCCTGACGACTGGGTCGGCGCGCTTCAGGCATTGGTGGAGAAAACACTGATACGCGAAGTCATCTTCGTATTCCCCATCCGGTATCCACACCGAGGGAGACAGGTCGCCAATCTCGACAGCCAAGGCGATGTCGCCCGCGGCCACCGCGCAGAAGAAGGCCTCGCTTCGGCCCCTGGCACACCGAAAGTCGTTCGGAGGTCCCTCGTCACGGATGCGACGGAGATAATCCCGCCGTGCCAGCGCCGCCCAGCACAGGTGCTTCTGGAAGCTCGCTCTGTCCGCGGCCACGAGCAAGGCACAGCAGGCTGTCGCCTGAAAGCACTGCTCCACCTCCTCGTAGACCCGCCCCAGCTCCACGGCGGGAGCACCCCCTGCGATGGTGGCCAGCTGCTCCTGGAGCTCCTCCATGATGTCTTGTTGCTGGGCGTGCAAGCTCATCGAGATGCACCCTCCGGGCAGCTCAGGACTCGAACTCGTCGATGGGCGTGAAGCGGAGGCCCGTGAACCCCTCCTCCTCCAGCGCCGCGGCCAGGTCCGGGTGGACCAGGACGTAGTACTCGAGGTGCTGGGGTCGGAACAGGAGCAGCTCTGGATTGATTGCCTCCGGCTTGAGCACCAGCTTCGTACAGGAGCTCATCTTCTCCGGGTCGATGTTGTTCCACCGGTACTTGGACTTATCCTTGTCGATGCAGTCGACGACCTTGAACGGATTGACGATGAAGTAGTCATCGCTGGCGACCTTCTTCTTGTGGTCGATGATTGAAACGCGAAGAAACTCGACGTCGCGCGGCCGCCTGGCTTCGATCACGTCCTTCAGCCGGCGGGAGACCACCAGCGCCCGGTTAAGGTTGCTGATGTTATCCGCCAGGGCGATGTACTTCCGGTGCTTGGCGGACATGGCGAAGCTCGCATCGGCCGGAAAGCCCTGTGCCCGGCTGACGCCCTTGCTGAGCTGATACTCGTCCTCGACATTCAGGACGCCATCCAGGACACAAAAACGATCTCCGACATCCCACTCCCAGACGACGGGCATGACGCTCACGTTCACCTCAGGTATCAGAACGGCAGCTTGATCTTCTTGAAGATGGAGTCCAGCAGCGAATACGCCACGCCGGGAGAACGATGGCTGGGCGTCTTCCCCATCGAGAAGGGGTAGTACCACTTGCGCGCGAAGCCCTCGTCGTGTCGGCTCCTCCAGCAGAGCTTCGTGCCGCCTTTTCGCGTGCCACGGGACTCCAGGCGCCCACGAAATTCGATACTGGCGCTTCGCAGCTCCTCCTTCAGCTTCGCGATGTCGACGTCATGAACCTTCTTCTTCGCGGTGAGGGAGCACCAGACGTTCTCCTTCAGGTACTTCGAAACCTCGTCCGTGAACCCATCCCGGGTGTTGTGGTCCACCTGGTGGGAAGGAAGGTCCACGGGGCTCTCTCCATCGGAGTCCCGGTACTGCCGGTTCAAGGGGAGTCCGATGAGATTGTGAGCGGCGTTGATGTCCCACGGCGTCACCCATAGACACGCCTCGATGTAGTCGGCGAGGTCTGGCGGCGACTTGGGATAGTCCCCCCTTCGCTTTCCCACGGAGGACACACAGACGATGTGATGTGCCTCCCAGAACCCTGGCCTCTCGAAGCCGGTGTTGCAGTTCTTCTGGAAGCCGCTCACCCGCTGCGTGACGATCTCCCGCTTGCGCGTCTTCGCGATGTGTTTCACAAGGCTCATTGCGCCCTCCCCGCGGTCATCGACGGCGGACTCCGAAGGTCGGGCCCGCGTTCGAGCAGTACGCTTGCGCGGTGGCCGTCATCGCCGGCCACCAGAATCAACGCGTGCCGTCCTGGGCCGTAGCCTCGGGCGAAGGCTCGCGTGGCGAGACAGACCGAGACCAGTGGGGACACGGTCCCCAGTTCACCGAAGTTCAGGGCAGGAATGACGGACCTCCATTCCTCGACGCGACATGCGTCCCGCGCCCGAAGCAACGTCTGGCCCCACTCCCTCGCCCGGAATTCTTCCCCGTTGAGGTCCAGATAGAGACTTCCCTCCGGAATCGACGTGGCGCCTGCTCGCACCAGGGCCATGGTGAGGCTCTCCCCCATTGCCCGCCCCATGGGAGGAGCCTTCGCATCGCGGCTTTGCGTCTCCTGGGCCGTCACCGGACTGAAGAGGTAGGCAATGGGAGGCCGCGCGCGCTCGCGGGCTGCGTCCCGACGTTCCAGCAGCAAGGCCACGGCCCCTTCGCCCGGCAAATACCCCACCGGATGATCGGGCGTCTTGAGGCGACGCGTCTCGAGTTGTGCCTCGATTCGTTCTGGCGACACGAGTGAGTCGCAGGCCAGCACCAACGCCTGGTCGCACCGCCGTGCCGCGAGCAACTCCATGGCCTTCGTGAGTGCCTGAATGGTCCCACCTCTCTCGTCCTGGAAGAGATGGAGTGACATCGGCGTGGGAATGAAGCGCGCCTCGGCCTGGAGCCGGGCCGCCAGCAACCCCGCGACCTCGGTGGACTCCCTTGTCGGACTCGTCCCATGTCCAAGGCTTCGAGGAAGACAGAGGAAAAAGTCGAGCTGCCCCCACCAGTCTCCGTGGACGGTCGCCTCCAGGTCCTCCAAGGCCGCGACACCGAGTTGTACGAGCCGACCGATTCCCTCGAAGCCCTCGGTCAGGGGGCCAGCGGTGTGGCCCACGAGGGCAACGCGCTCGGACGTCACCTCATCGAGGCAGGTGCTCAACGCCAATTCACTGGCGCGGACGATGCCCGCCCTCGCGGCCTGGGTGACAGGGCCCAGGGAGGTCGCCGCGCCCATGGCGCAAAGCCCGACGGAGACTGACATTGATTGGTGGGATGCCATCCGACTTCCCTCCCAGAGTCCGAACTCCCAGTATGCCACTGAGCGCATGGGAAGGACAGACGCCGGCTCCGCGTTACGCGTCGAACGCCTTCCTCCACGCCGGGCGCGCGGTGCCTCAGGACGGGCCCGAAGATACCTGACAAGCCCTTGTCACCCCTGGCGGGCAGGTTCCCCCTTCATCCATCCGCACGGTCCAGGAGAACGCTTCATGAAGCTCTACTTCCACCCCTTGTCCGGAAACTCGCGCCGAGTCCTGCTCGTCGCCACCCACCTCGAAGTACCTCTCGAGCGCGTCGTGGTGGACCTGCCAAACGGCGAGCAGCGCGCGACGCCGCATCTAGGCCGCAATCCCAACGGCCTCGTTCCTGTCCTCGATGACGATGGCTTCCTGCTCTGGGAGTCGCGCGCCATCATGCAGTACCTGGCCGAGATGACGCCGGGACAAACCCTGCTTCCCACGGATGCGCGTGGGCGTGCTGACGTGACGCGCTGGCTCTTCTGGTGCTCGGCGCACATGGCGCAGGCATGCACCATCCTAGTCTTCGAGAACTTCGTGAAGGCGGTGGCGGGCCGTGGGCCGCCGAACCCCACGGAGGTCGCACGGGGCGAGGCGCTCTTCGCGCGGCACGCGCGCGTCCTGGACGAGCACCTCGCGGGCAAGACGTGGGTCTCACAGGAACGTCTGACGCTCGCGGACTTCTCGTTGGCCGCGGCGTTCGCCCTCGCCGGACCGGCGCGACTGCCTCTCGGGGAGCATGCGAACCTTCGGAGCTGGCTCGGTCGCGTGCAGGAGCTCGAGGCGTGGAAGCGCACCGCACCGTCCATGCCGCCATCCGCGAGCGTGAGAACCTGAGGCCTCACGCGCCCCCCACGGGCACTTCATCCGACAGGCAATGCGGCGACAACGCCTGGATGCGCACCCCGTTGTCCTGTCCGCGAAGCCTGCTAGCCTTTGCGCGCATTCCTCATGCAGGCGGACCCGACAAGGAGCGTTCCGATGAAGGCGGCTTGGAGTGTCGTAGTGGCCCTGACAGTGGGGCTCATCGTGGGATGTGGTGCTGGTGCGATGGAGGAGGACCCCGGGGTGGAGGAGGCGCTCGCCACGTCGGAGTCCGAGCTCGCCGTCTGCGGCGATGGGGTCTGCGCGCCCATCGAGCGACTGCGCTGTCCGGCGGATTGCCCTCCTGGCGAGTACTGCGGGAACAGGGCGTGCTGCCCTGGTGAAACGACGCAGAGCTGCCCCGAGGACTGCACCCAGGGAAACCCGGGCCAGTTCTGCTACCGGACATTCTGAGCCACCCCACGCGCCGAGGGGCCCACCGGCGCGCGGCAGCGTCCCCTGAAATGACCGTGTCGAACCGCCGCACGGTCATTCGTTGTAGGGATGGAGCCACGCCTCACATCCCCACTCCAGGAGTTACCGCATGCGCTTCATGCTCATCCCCCGCCCTTCCACGCTGGAGCCCACGCCCCCGGAGGCAGCATTCGACGAGGCCGTCTTCATCGCGCAGATGAAATACAACGAGGAGATGCACAAGGCCGGCGTGCTCATCGCCTCCGAGGGCCTCAGCCCGTCCCCGGGCGCGCACGTCGTCTTCAAGGGCGGCAAGGCCAGCGTGAGGGACGGCCCCTACGCGGAGACGAAGGAACTCATCGGCGGCTTCTACGTGCTGGAGGTGGCGTCGAAGGAGGAGGCCATTGAATGGGCCCGCCGCTACCCGGGCGGGATGGGCAATGACGACGTGATGGAGGTCCGGCCCCTCACCGGCGCCGAGGACATCCCGCCGGCTCTGGTGACGCTCATCGAGCAGGTAGCCCCCACCTGGAGCCAGACCTTCAAGAAGTCGCCGTGACGCGGCGGCCCCCGGGTACGGTTTGGGCTCCGGAGACTCATCCCAGGGCCCATTGGCTCGCGTGTTAATGTCGCTCATGGACTTGGAGTCATCGGAGCGCCCCTTCCTCGAACAGCTCTTCGCGCCGCACTCGGGTCGCGAGTTCCTGGCGGAGTACTGGCCCACGCGGCATCTGGTCTGCCATGGCCCGCTCGAACGGCTCGGGGAGCTCGCGGCGCTCCCCGAGCTCCATGACCTCGAGCAGCTGCTGCACACCTACCGCAACCCGGTGATGGTCGCGCTGCCGGACCGTCGCGATGAGCACAGCGTCATCCGGGTGGAGGCGCAGACCGCGGCGGCGCTGTACCGCAGCGGAATGGCGCTCATCCTCGACTCGGCGGAGCGCTACCTCCCCCTGGTCGAGCAGTGGCTGCACATGGTGGCGTTCGAGCTGGGACTCGCGCGCAACGCCGTGGCGCGGGCCATCTTCTATGCCTCGCCGTCGGGTGGCGGCAACAGCCCCCACTTCGACGCGAACGCGAACATCGTCGTGCAGGTGCGCGGCACCAAGCGCTGGACGCTCGCACCCAACACACAACTGCCCCTGCCCACGGACCGCTGGGCGATGAACATGGGCCCGCCCTCGCCCGAGCTGGCCAGCTACCTGGAGCAGGAGCTACCCGAGCAGATGCCCGAGGGTGCCGAGGTCATCACGCTCGAGCCCGGCTCGGTGCTCTTCGTCCCGCGCGGCTACTGGCACTCCACCGAGGCCTCGCAGGACACGCTGGCGCTGAACTTCACCTACAGCCAGCCCACCTGGGCGGACGTGGTCAGCGCGGCGCTGCGACAGCAACTGCTGAAGGACGTGCGGTGGCGCGCGCTCGCCGATGGAATCGGCTCGCCGGACCCCGAGCGCAGCGGAGCGTGCCACACGCGACTCTCCGAGTTGCTGCACGAGCTGCAGGCCCACGTCCTGGAGTTGGAGGCCCGGAAGATCGTGGAGGAGAGCTAGGGCGCCCTTCCGGGGGGCCGCGATACCTCAAGCCGGAACGAGCTGGTCAGCGATGCGGGCCAGGTCGGAGACGGAGGTCACGACCACGGCCTGGTGACAGTGCTTCTCGTACGTGAGCATCTCGCTGTCGCCGATGCCCCAGTTGCCGCGCTGCTCGGGGCAGATCCACAGCAGTCGCTTCGCCTTGCGGCGCAGGTCCTTCAGCGCCCAGACGTTGTTGGCGTTGTAGTTGTTGCGCCCGTCCCCGATGATCATGACGGTGGTGCGGCGGGTGATGCTGCCCAGGTGGTCCCGGGTGAAGTCCGCCAGCGCGCGGCCATAGTTCGAGTTGGCGCTCAGGGACACCGTCTTGCCCGCCGTCGCCATGTCGATGGCCTCGTCCACGTCGAGGTCCTTGAAGTACTGCGTCACCTCGCCCACGTCTGACACGAAGACGAACGAGCGCACGCGCACGAACAGCGACTGCATCGTGTGCATGAACAGCAACATCATCCGAGCCGCGTTGCGGACCGAGTCGGACACGTCGCACAGCACCACCAACTCCGGACGCTCCGGCCGGCGGCGACGGAACTGGGGCAGCATGGGCACCCCACCCCACGTCATGTTCTTGCGCAGCGTGCGGCGGACATTGAGCGCGCCCTTGCGGTGCGAGCGCTGCCGGCGAATCAAGCGACTGCGCAGCTTCTCCGCCATCGTGCGCACGGCGGACTCCATCTGGTCCACCTCCGCCTGGGTGAGCAGGTGCAGCGGCTTGTCCTGCACCGTGTCGGTGCGACGACGGATGCGAGCCTCCGCCTGCCGCTTCACCTCCTGGCGCGCGGCATCTTCAATCTTCCGCATCGCCGCGGCGACATGGCGCGAGACAATCTCCACACCCTCCGGAGACAAGCCGCGCGCATGCAGCTCATCCTCCAGCGACTTCATGTCGGAGCGAGCCCGCTCCATGCCCGCACCCGCCAGCATGCGCCGCGCGAAGAATCCCCCCTGGAGCGGACTCTCCAGCTTCGACAAGTCCAACTGGAGCGAAGCCGTCCGGAAGATCTGCGCCAGCCGCGCCCGGTCCCCTTCCAGCACCGCCTGCGCGAGCGGAGACATCTCCGGCAGCAGGAGGTTCATCTGGTAGATGACCATCTTCAGCGTGTCCCCGTCCAGGTAGCCCTCTTCCTGGAGTTGCGCGGCCAGGGACTTGTCGATGGCCTCGAACGTCGCCGCCGCGCCGGAGAAGAAGAAGTCGAACGCGCGGTTGAACGTGTCCACGTCCAGCTCACGCTTCACCAGCGTGGTGCGCATCACCGCGCGGAACAGGGCCCGGTCCACCAGCCCCACCTCGGCGGTGGCCCGCAGCGCGTCCTGCACCTCGGAGGTACTCACGCGCACACCGTTCTGTCGGAGCACCTCGGCGAATTCGACGATGCGCGCGTCCATCAGCGTCCCTTCCCCGTGCCCGGCCGCTCGAAGGACATCACGGCTTCCACGTGGTGCGTCTGGGGGAACATGTCCACCACCTGGAGCGCCTGGGGCTTGTAGCCCGCCTCCACCAGCCCCGCCGCGTCCCGCGCGAGCGAGGCCGGGTCACACGCCACGTACACCACCCGACGGATGCCCAGCGCCACCATCCACTTCGCCAGCCCCGGAGCGCCCGCGCGCGGCGGGTCCGCCAGGCACACGTCGAAGCGCCGACCCTCGGACACCAGCCCGTCGCACACCTTTCGCGCATCCCCCTGCACGAAGCGCACGTTGCTCACGCCCGCCTCGCGCGCGCTGCGCTGGGCCAGCTCCACGCCCACCGGGGACGACTCCACGCCCAGCACCGACGCGGATCCCGCGGCCAGAGGGAACGTGAAGTTGCCGTTGCCCGAGTACAGCTCCAGCACGGAGTCCTCATCCCGCGCCGCGAGTTCGAAGATGGCCGACGTCACGAGCCCCACGTTGGCCTCCGCGTGCGCCTGCGCGAAGGAATCCGGCCTCAGGTACAGCGGCACCTCCGGCCTCAGCGGCGAGTACGAGCGCAGCGCCGGCTTGCCCAGCACCCGGGGCGAGCCCTCCTTCGGCACCAGCACCGCGCCCTCCAACCGCAGCGCCCGCACGGCGGCCTCCGCGGCCTCCACGTGCCGCGCCGTCACCTGCCCTGTCAGATTCACCGCGAACGCGGCCTTGTCGCCCTCGGCGAGCAGGAGCACCTCCTCGGTGTCCTTCGCCAGCGGCTTGAGCAGCGGCGCCAGCTTCCCCGGCAACGCGGTCAGCACGGGCGTGAGGGCACCGCACTCGGACACCGCGAGCCGCTCGTGGCTGCGCCGGCTGAAGTAGCCCAGCGCTCCCTTCCCCGCAGGATGCAGCACCGCGCGTCGGCGGTAGCCCCAGTCCCGAGGCGCCACCAGGAGCGGCCGGACGGTGAAGTCCTCGCGCCGCAGGTGGCCCAGGTGCTCCAGGGTGGAGAGGACGATCTCCTGCTTCGCGCTTCGCTGGGCGGACTCGGCCAGGCCCAGCCAGTCGCACCCGCCGCACTCGCCGGCCAGGGAACACGGCGCCTCACGACGGTCCGGTCCGGAAGAGACCACCTCGCGCAAAAGCCCACGCAGCACGCGTCCCTGCGACTCCAGATGGACGCGCACGGTGTCGCCCGGGAAGGCGCCAGGGATGAAGACGGTGCGGCCCTGCCAGGAAGCCACGCCCTCGCCGAGCTGGCCGAGGCGGTCGATGGTCAGGGAAACGGGGGTCTCAGGGAGGGGCAGCATGCAGGCGCTCGGTGGGGGCGCCCGCGCGGGCCGCCGTTACTTCCGGGTCGCTTCCGACGGGAACTCCGAGCGCAACCGCTCCACGAACTCCCCGATGCGCGACCGCTTGTCTTCGTCAACGTCCAGGAACTCCACCGCCATCCCCGGGGACTGCGGAGACGCGGTGCCGAGCGCGTTGGTGCGCGTCACCCGGCCCTTCAGCTCCACCGGGAAGTGCGCTCCCGGCAGTGTCACCAGCAGCTTCACCACCGTGTCCACCGGCAGGGGCTTGTCGGTGTTGATGTAGAGGCCGCCCTTGGAAAGGTTGACGGCCCAGTCCGTCACGAAGCCAGCCACGCTGCGGTAGGCCACCGGCAGCTCGTACTCGACTCGCGGCGCGCGGTGGTCGATGGGGTTCAGCTTCTCCGAGGTATCGGCCATGAAAGGGGCTCCGCCGGGGAAGTCGTCCATACCACCCTCCCCCAGCGGCGCACCTTAGCCTTGCGCGCTCAGACTTTCATCTCGCGCACGTCCGGAGCGATTTTCAGCTTCGGCTCGGTGAGCTTCTGGACCAGCTCCACCGTCACGCCCGGGGCCAGCTCGCGCAGGACGAGCCCCTCCGGCGTCACGTCCAGGAAGGCGTGGTCCGTGACGATGTGGTGCACGCACTTGAGGCCCGTCAGGGGCAGCGAGCACTTCTTGAGGATCTTCGGCTGACCCTCCTTGTTCGCGTGCTCCATGGCCACGTAGATGCGCTTGGCGCCCACCGCCAGGTCCATGGCGCCGCCCATTCCCTTGACCATCTTCCCGGGAATCATCCAGTTGGCCAGGTCCCCCTCTTCGGAGACCTCCATGGCGCCCAGCACGGCCATGTCGATGTGGCCGCCGCGGATCATCCCGAAGGACAGGGCCGAGTCGAAGAACGCGGCGCCCTTCACCGTCGTCACCGTCTCCTTGCCCGCGTTGATGAGGTCCGGGTCTTCCTTGCCCGCCTCGGGGTACGGGCCGATGCCCAGCAGGCCGTTCTCCGACTGGAGCACCACCTCCACCCCTTCGGGGATGTAGTTGGGGACCAGCGTGGGGATGCCGATGCCCAGGTTCACATAGAAGCCGTCCCGCAGCTCCAGGGCGATGCGCTTCGCGAGTTGTTCACGAGTCAGTGGCATGGGGTCCTCAGGCCGTCTTGCGGACGGTGCGCCGCTCAATCCACTTCTGGAGGTTCTTCGCCAGGACGATGCGCTTCACGAAGATGCTCGGGAGGTGCACCTGGTCCGGGTCCAACTCGCCGGGCTGAACAATCTCCTCCGCCTCGACGATGGTGACCTTGGCCGCCATGCACATCATCGGGGAGAAGTTGCGCGCCGTCTTGTTGAAGATGAGGTTGCCGTGGGTGTCCGCCTTCGCCGCGTGGATGATGGCGAAGTCCGCCTTCAGCGGCGTCTCCAGCACGTGCAGCCGGCCGTCGATGATGCGCGACTCCTTGCCCTCGGCCACCTGCGTCCCCGCGCCCGTCGGCGTGAAGAAGCCACCGATGCCGCAGCCGCCCGCGCGGATGCGCTCGGCCAGGGTGCCCTGCGGGTTCAGCTCCACCTCCAGCTCGCCGGAGAGGTACTGCCGCTCGAACTCCTTGTTCTCCCCCACGTAGCTCGACACCATCTTCTTGACCTGCTTGTTCTGGAGCAGGATGCCCAGGCCGAGCTCGGTGGTGCCGCAGTTGTTGGAGATGATGGTGAGGTTCTTCACGCCCTTGCGGTGAAGCGCCTCGATGAGATTCTCAGGGTTGCCACACAGCCCGAAGCCGCCGCTCATGAGCGTGCAGCCATCCGGGATGTCGGCGACCGCCTCGTCCGCGCTCGCGTAGACCTTGTTCATTCGCCCTCCCGATATCGGAAACGGGGTGAAGGCCACCAAGGCCCCCACCCCGTCCCTCTCCCCGTGGGGAGAGGGTTGACTACCTCTCCACCATCAGCGCGATGCCCTCGCCGCCGCCGATACACAGCGACGCGACGCCCCGCTTCTTGCCCAGGTCCTTCATCGTCTGCAGCAGCGTCACCAGCACGCGCGCGCCGGAAGCGCCAATGGGGTGACCGAGCACCACCGCGCCACCGCGCACGTTCACCTTCGACGGATCCAACCCGAGGATGCGGTTGTTCGCGAGCGACACCACCGCGAACGCCTCGTTGATCTCCCACAGGTCCACGTCCGCCGCGGCCACGCCTTTCTTCTTCAGGAGCGTGTTGATGGCGTCCGCCGGAGCAATCGTGAACTCCACCGGCTTGCGCGCGGCCTGCGCGTAACCGGTGATGCGGCCCAGAATCGTGCGGCCCTCGGCCTTCGCCTTCTCCTCGCTCATCAGCACCAGCGCCGCGGCGCCGTCGTTGATGGAGGACGCGTTGGCGGCCGTCACCGTGCCGTCCTTCTTGAACACCGGCTTGAGGCCCGGAATCTTGTCCGGCTTCGCGTTGCGCGGGCCCTCGTCCTCGGAGACCGTCGTCACCTCGTCCGGCTTCTTGCCGGGGATCTGCACGGGGACAATCTCGGCGGCGAACAGGCCGTCCTTCTGGGACTGAATCGCGCGACGGGTGGACTCCAGCGCGAACTCATCCTGCTGCGAGCGGCTGATGCCCTGCGACGTGGCGCACTCCTCGGCGCACAGGCCCATGTGGACGTTGCCATACACGTCCCAGAGACCGTCGAGGATCATCGCGTCCTTGAACTCCACGTTGCCCATGCGCGCACCACCGCGCATCGTGTGGCTCACGTACGGCGAGTTGCTCATGGACTCCATGCCGCCGGCGACGACGACGTCCGCCTCACCCAGGGCAATGGCCTGCGCGCCCGCGATGACCGCCTTGAGGCCGGAGCCACAGACCTTGTTCAGCGTGGTGGCGGGCACCGTCTCGGGCAGGCCCGCGAAGATGGTGGCCTGACGAGCGGGCGCCTGACCGACGCCGGCCTGGAGCACACAGCCCATGATGACTTCCTGGACGGTCTCCGGCTTCACGCCCGCGCGCTCCAGCGCGGCCTTGATGGCCACCGCGCCGAGCTGCGGCGCCGTCAGCTTGGCGAGCGCTCCCTGGAAGGCGCCGATGGGGGTACGGGCCGCGCCCACGATGACGACGTCACGAGCCATGAAAACTGCCTCCTCTTGAGGATGTACGGATGTCCTTCGATAACAGCGGCGGTCGCCCTTATCACCGGGCACTCCCCGGAGTTCAAGCGTCCTCGCTCGGCGTCCGGACATGAGCGTCCACTGCGCGCGACGCACCGCGAAACGACGCCCAAGCCCGCGAATTTCCTCCTCCTTCCGCCCACTCACCACCCGACCGGTCGGACGCTCGCACCACGCGAGTCCAAGGTATTTGACCTTGAGGTACAAAACGACCTAACAGACGGCCATGGCACGTCCGAGGAAGTTCCAGGCCGAGACGGCGGTGGCGAAGGCGATGGAGGTCTTCTGGGAGAAGGGCTACGCGGCGGCGTCTCCCCAGGAGCTGGGAGCGCGGATGGGGCTGGGGCGCGGCAGCCTCTACAACGCCTTCGAGAGCAAACAGGGCCTCTTCGAGTGCGTCCTGCGTCACTACCACGAGCACGAGGCGCCCAAGCTCCTGGCGCTGCTGACCCGACCGGGCCCCATCAAGGAGCGGCTGCGGGCGCTGCTCCTCGCGGTCATCGAGACCGACGTCGCGGACCCCGAGCGCCGGGGGTGCCTGGCCATCAACACCGCCATCGAGCTCGCGGGGCGTGACGCCGCCGCGGCCCAACTGGCGGCGCGAATGTTCGAGCAGACCGAAGCCGCCTTCCTGTCGCTCATCGAAGAAGGTCAGCGCGCTGGCGAGGTCGACGCTACTCGTGACGCGCGGGAGCTCGCGAGCTTCCTCCTCAACAACCTCACCGGCCTCCGCGTGCTCGGAAAGACGGCGGAGGACACCACCCGTCTCACCCGCATCGTCGATGCCCTCTTGAGGTCCTTCTAGTCATGCGCGTCTCACGCTCCATTCTCCCCTCCCTGTTCCTGCTGTCCTTCACTGGTGGCTGCGCGCACCAGGCCGCGTCCACCAACGCCGCGTCCACGCAACATCCCCCGGAGCTGCGCCTCTACGCCCTGGATTGCGGACGCATCGACATCCACGACATGGGGTTCTTCACGGACGGGAGTCAGCCCAACGGTCAGCGCGGGGAGATGTCCGTCCCCTGCTTCCTCATCCGCCACCCCCAGGGCGCGCTGCTCTGGGACACGGGGCTGGATGACGTCATCGCCCAGAGCCCGGACGGCGTGGCGGATCCGATTGGCCCGCGCTACTTCGTCCAGAAGACGCTGCACGCACAGCTCGCCCAACTGGGCCTGAAGCCCTCGGACGTGCGCTACGTGGGCTTCTCCCATCTGCACGCGGACCACGCCGGCAACGCCAATGCCTTCATTGGCTCTACGTGGCTGCTCCAGCGCAAGGAGCTGACGTGGGCCACTGCGACGCCCGCGCCGCTGGGCGTGGACCCCACGAAGTTCTCCACGTGGCGCGATGCGAAGGTGGAGCCGCTCGACGGAGACCGCGACGTCTTCGGCGACGGCAGCGTGCGCATCCTCTTCACGCCGGGCCACACGCCCGGCCACCAGTCGCTGCAGGTGAACCTGCCTCGGACGGGAACAGTCGTCCTGTCCGGAGACCTCTGCCACACCCGCGCGAACTGGGAGCACCACGGCGTGCCCGGCTTCAACACCAGCCGCGAGGAAACCCTCTCATCCATCAACCACGTGGAGGCGCTGGTGAAGGACTCCAAGGGCCGCTTCGTCGTCCAGCACGCGCCCGAGGACTTCCGCGCGCTGCCCGCGTTCCCCAGCTACCTGGAGTAGTCGTCTGGAACGGCAACGGCCGGGCCCCCTTTACGGGAACCCGGCCGTCACGCCGTGAGGCGGTGCTGAACGAAGACTACTTCTTCGTCAGCTTGCCCATCACGTCGCCGAGGCGCGCCTTGGAGCCTTCCGCCTGCTTGCGGAGGTACTCGCGGTAGTCGTCGCCTTCGCCGATCAGCGCCTTCATGGACAGCGCGACCTTCCGGTCCGGCGTGTTGATGTCGATGATCTTCACCTCGACATCCTGCGCCTCCTGCACCACGTCACGCGGGTTCTCGACACGCTCCTCCTTCAGCTCGGAGACGTGGACGAGGCCCTCGATGCCCGGCTCGATCTCCACGAACGCGCCGAAGTCGGTGACCTTGGTGACCTTGCCCTTCACGCGGCTGCCGACAGGCAGGCGCTCGGACAGCGTCTCCCAGGGGTCCGGCTGGAGCTGCTTGATGCCCAGGCTGAACCGCTCGTTCTCGACGTCGATGTTGAGGACCACCGCCTCGACCTCGTCGCCCTTCTTGAACATCTCGCCCGGGTGCTTGATGCGCTGGGTCCAGGAGATATCGGACACGTGCACCAGGCCGTCCACGCCCTCCTCGACACCGACGAACACGCCGAAGTCGGTGACGTTGCGGATCTGACCCTTGATGACGGAGCCGATCGGGTACTTGTCCTCGAGCAGCGTCCAGGGGTTCTGCTCGATCTGCTTCATGCCCAGCGCGATGCGCTTGGCCTTGGGATCGATATCCAGGACGACGGCCTCCACCTCCTGGCCGACCTCCAGGATCTTGGACGGGTGCTTGAGGCGCTTGGTCCAGGACATCTCGGACACGTGGACGAGACCCTCGACGCCCTGCTCGATCTCGATGAACGCGCCGTAGTCCGTGATGGACACGACCTTGCCCTTGACGCGCGTGCCGACCGGGTACTTCTCGTCGGCGCGGTGCCACGGGTCCTCCTGGATCTGCTTCAGGCCCAGGCTGACGCGCTCCTGCGTCGGGTCGAACTTGAGGACAACGACGCGGACCTCGTCGCCCACATTGAACATCTCGCTGGGGTGACCGATGCGGCCCCAGGACATGTCCGTGATGTGGAGCAGGCCGTCGATGCCGCCCAGGTCGATGAAGGCGCCGTAGTCCGTGAGGTTCTTGACGACACCCTTGAGGACCGCACCCTCCTTCAGGTTCTTGAGGGTCTCCTTCTTCATCTCCTCGCGCTGCTTCTCGAGGAGGACCCGGCGCGACAGGACGATGTTGCCGCGCTTCTTGTTGAACTTGATGACCTTGAACTCGAATTCCTTCGAGATGTACTGGTCAAGGTTGCGCACGGGCCGGATATCCACCTGGCTGCCGGGCAGGAACGCCTTCACGCCGATGTCGACGGAGAGGCCTCCCTTCACGCGGCCCACGATGGTGCCCTTGACGATTTCATCGCGCTCACAGGCGGCGCTGATCTCGTCCCAGATGCGCATCTTGTCGGCCTTCTCCTTGGAGAGGACGACCATGCCGGTGTCGTTCTCGCGGCTCTCCAGGAGGACCTCAACGGGGTCGCCCGCCTTGACGGAGACCTCTCCGCGAGGATTGGTGAACTCGGAGATCGGGACCTGACCCTCGGACTTGTAGCCGATGTCGACGATCGCGAAGTCCTTCGTCACCTGCACCACGGTGCCCTTGACGATCTCCCCTTCCTTCAGGATGCCGTCGCCACCGCGCTGCTTGAGCGACTCTTCGAACATCGCCGCGAAGTTTTCTTCCCCGGCGTCAGTCTCGACCTGCTGGTTCACGTTCTGCTGCATGGAAATGGAAGTCCTTTGAAACGGCACAGCTGCCCCCTGATTTGAGGAACGCGGGCCCCTGCGGGGCGCAACGGGAGTCCGCGGGCGTCCCCACCTCTGGGGACTTTTGAATGGTGCTGAATGAGGCCGCGCACCCTAGACACCGGTTATTCCGGTAGTCAAGCGAGCACGTGCCCCATGTGCTGATCGGCGGATGTGTTGACCCGGGAGTGTCAAGACCCGGGACAGCCATCCGCACCCCTCGTTCTAAGAACGCTCGCCCTCCTGCGCAGCCCTCCCGACTCAGAGGACCCCGCGAGCGCCCGGTTCGCCTGTTCGGCCAGCGAGCGCGACAACCTACTCGAAAAATCCGCTGAAATGCGACCCACATCGTCTGGCTGCGTTCCGCTCGTGGGTCGAGGTCCACGAGTCCGGTGCCCGGCGTGAGTCATGGGGGAGGTGCGCCCGGGGGGGTGAATCGTTCCCGCATGTCGGCGGCCGCGGGCCTCTTCCTTCCCTTGCCTCCTCTGCTGCTCACGACGCCATCCCTTCTCGAGGGCAGACGACTCGTGTCGCGGTCCGTTGCCACGTGTACTGGGAATCCAAGAAGGGCATACAATGCCGCGTTCATTTCTCGGCTGGCACAGGACATCCATGCGTCGTTGGAGCCCTTCCCTCCTTCTGATGGTCCTCGTCGGCGTGGGCGCGGGCCCTGTGTCCGCGCAGGGCGTGGACTCGAATCGGCTCATCCTGTCCAGGGACCGGAACGTGGAGGTGCTGCTCGTCGATGACCAGGCAGGTGGTGGGGCCTCCAGCACGCTGGGGTGGTTCTATTACGACGAGTTGGTGGCCCGGGGGTACATCGACATCGGGGACCCGGCCAACCCGAACGACGACGTGCTCCTCGACCTCGAGGGGAATGGCATCCCGGACTTCCACGAGGACTTGTTCAACCTGAACCCGGAGCGGGTCTACATCGGAGAGAGCACGCGCTGCATTCCCGAGCGCATCTTCTTCCACCGACGGGAGTCGGGCGAGGTGCTCCGCTTGAGAGAGCCGGAGCTGCTGACGGGCTCCTGCCTCGCTCCTGGCAGCTATGCGGCGGATGCGGGGCCCAAGCGATGGCCGGACGGAGCGCCGGGCTACCCGGTGCGTCCAGGGGGTTCGGTGGTGGGCCAGCGCGTACTTGATGCGACCGACCTGGTGACCGCGAGCGGAGACTTCCGCCCGGGAGTGGTGCCAGGACTGGTGGACGCCTACTTCAGCGACCGGGGTGTCTTCCCGCACGTCCCCAATCTGCTCGAGCCGGATGATTCGCAGAACGGCCACCTGGGCCTGGGGCACATCATCCTGTTGAGCACGGATGATGATGGTTCGCTGTGCCCGGCCTCGCCCGCGGTGGAGTGCCTGACGCCTCGAGTGGCCTCACCGGGTCCAGGGGAGCCAGCTTCGTTGGGCCCCATCTGGGACCGGTCTGGACTCTTCGACGGGCGGCCCGACTACAAGGCGAGCGCGTTCGACCCCTTCGGCCGGGTCATTCCGGGGCGGGACGTGACGGCGTCCATCACGGAGGATGATCGCCGCGTGAGCCTGGGGACCGTGGACGGCGGGCGGGAGATCGTCTTCTTCCTCGTGACGTACGTGGAGCAGATCTACGGCGGGGCCACGGACACCTGCTTCCTGCCGGGGACGACGCCTGAGGGACGGCTCCAATGCGAGCTGTGGGGGCATGGCGACATCAACGTCCACTTCTCGAAGACGCTGCTCAACCTGGACCTGCACCAGCAGGAGTCGACCGATGTCCTGGCCTCGATTCCCCCTCGGGAGTGGCTGTCTCCTCTTGCGTACAATCGGCTTGGGACACAGGAGTACGGGAAGTTCCAGATCACCGAGACCACGCCCATCGAGGCCTGGAGCTACCAGCAGCGCACGCCCCACCTGCTGATGCTGGCGCCCATGGAAGCGACCGACACGTGGCTGATGGGTTGGGAGTACATGAACTCCGGTGGAAATCGGATGTTCTATGACGGGGTCTTCCTCCTCCGAGGCGTGGGAATCGAACCCACGGTGACCCAGGTGGAGGGCCAGGGCGGTCCCGTGATCGAGGGAGAGTTGGCCTTCTTCACGGCCACCGTGACCACCGTGGATGGCGTGCCCCTGACGATGGGCAGCGTGAACTTCTACGTGGATGGCGATTACGTCACGTCCGAGCTGCTCGACGGCGCGGGAACCGCCACGGTCTCTCTCTCCTTCTTCCCGATGGGCGAGCACACGCTCCTCGCCGAGTTCGGGGGGATTGATGACCTCTACGCCTGGAGCAACTCCGAGGAGCTGCCGGTGTTCGTTGAAGCACCGGATGGCGGGAGCCTGCCGGATGCCGGGGTCCCTGATTCGGGCACCATCGATTCAGGCACCATCGATTCAGGCACCATCGATGCGGGACCGGACGGCGGGCCTGCTCCAGCGGACGCTGGCGAGGACGACGATGCGGGTACGCCGCCTCCCGTGGATGCTGGCGAGGATGACGACGGAGGCACCACGCCGACTCCCGACGCTGGCGATGGCGGTGGAACGACTCCCGAGCCCGACGCTGGCGATGGCGGTGGAACGACTCCCGAGCCCGACGCTGGCGATGGCGGTGGAACGACTCCCGAGCCCGACGCTGGCGATGGCGGTGGAACGACTCCTGAGCCCGACGCGGGCGATGGCGGTGGAACGACTCCTGAGCCCGACGCGGGCGATGGCGGTGGAACGACTCCTGAGCCTGAGCCCGACGCGGGCGAGGATGGTGGAGTGACCCCGCAGCCAGAACCCGATGCTGGCGAGAATGATGCCGGCACGGACGACGCGGGCAGCACGACGGACCCAGAAGGGCCCAATCCGTCGGGCCCCCGCGACTTGACGGTCACCGGCTGGGGATGTGGTGCCACCGACGCGGGCAGCTCATCCCTCATGATGCTGGCGCTCTGGATGGGAGTGTCAGTCCTCCGGTCGCGCGGCCGGAGGCTTGACTGAAGTGGCCTGGACTCTCGGGGCCCATCAATCCCTGGCGCCCCGAGAGTCCCTTGCAGCTCAATGATCTGCATTTGCAATTGAGGTGGGCGCGAACCATGCCGGTGCGAATCCGAACAGCTGAAGGCGAACTGTCCTATGTCGGAGTCGAAGAGGTCCGTCAGGCGTTGAAGATGGGGCTGGTGGATGCCTCGGATGAGATATCCCTCTCTGAATCAGAGCCCTGGCGGCCCGTGCGCGAGGTGCTTGGCTCTCCCCAGTGGCGCTGGCGCGACCACTTCCAGTGGTACGTCCTGACGGCGCTGCTCATAGGGATGTTCCTGCTCGGCGCGGGTCTGCTCTGGTACGTCCTCCTCGTGAGCACCAGCCTGCTCTGGTTCAACATGAAGCGCCGGGCACCGCGAAGTGGCAACCGCTGGTGGTGAGTCGCTCCTGGCGACCTTACGGCGTCTTCCAGTCCCCAAAACACGCCGTGAGTCCGCACTCCGGACACCGGCAGCCGATGTAGACCCAGCGGACATCGGTGGTGTCCTTGTAGAAGGCGGCGCCCAGGGCCATCTCGAAGGCCCCATTCCCACAGGGGCACTCGGCCTGCTCGAGCTTTGCCTCCTCGAGGAACTCCTCGCTGTCCGCGAGGGGGACTTCGTGCTCGCACCTGGCACAGCACTGCACCGCCGCGCCCGCCTCCTCGTCGATCAGGAGGTGGTGCCGCTCGTGACCGCAAGGACAGCGCAGCTCATCGAGTCGCTGGACGGGATAACCGTTCTTCTTGCTGTACCGCTCGAGCTCCGCGCGGATGTCCGCGCGGGAATCGCCGTAGGAGTACCGGCCCTTCTTCTTCAGCGCCACGCGCTCACCCCAACAGCTTGAAGCTCTCGCGAGCAATCACCATCCGCTGCACCTCGCTGGTGCCCTCGTAGATGGTCTGCACGCGGGCGTCGCGGAAGTACCGCTCCACCGGGAACTCGTCGATGTAGCCGTAGCCACCGTGGAGCTGGACGGCCTTGTCGCAGACGCGATTGCTCGTCTCGCTGGCGAACAGCTTCGCCATCGACGCCTCGCGAGTGAACGGCTGCTTCTGGTCCTTCATGTACGCCGCGCGCAGCGTCAGCAGCTCCGCCGCGTCGATCTGCGTCTTCATGTCCGCGATCATGAAGCGCGGCCCCTGGAACTCGCCAATCGCCTGACCGAACGCCTTGCGGTCCTTCACGTAGGACACGCTGGCCTCCAGCGCCGCGCGAGCCACGCCGCACGCCTGCGAGGCGATGCCGATACGTCCGCCGTCTAGCGCGACCATCGCCAGCCGGAACCCCTGCCCTTCCGAGCCCAGCAGGTTCTCCGCCGGAATCACGCAGTCCTCGAACGTCAGCGCGACGGTGTTCGAGGAGCGCAGGCCCATCTTGTCCTCGTGACGACCGATGATGAGACCCTGGGTCCCACCCTCCACGATGAAGCACGACAGGCCCTTGTTGCCGGTCGCCGACGTCCGCGCCCACACCACCATGACGCCCGCATGCGCGCCGGAGGTGATCCACTGCTTGCTGCCGTTGATGACCCACGAGTCGCCACGGCGGACAGCGGACGTCAGGAGCGCGCCCGGGTCGGAGCCCGCGTGCGGCTCGGAGAGCGCGAACGAGCCGGCCACGGCCTCACCCGACGTCAGCCGCGTCACGTACTTCTCGCGCTGCGCCTCGGTGCCGAACGCGTTGATCAGCTCCGCGCACATGTTCGTCACGGCCATGGCCACGGACGTGGACGCATCCGCCGCGGCCATCTCCATCATCGCCAGCGCGTAGGACACGGCGCCCGCTTCCGAGCCGCCGTACTTCGCGGGGATGTTCACCCCGAGCAGCCCCAGCTCGCCGAGTTCCTTGAAGATCTCGGTGGGAAATCGCTCCTGGCGGTCCAGCTCGCGGGCAAGCGGCGCCACGCGCTCCCGCGCGAACTTGCGGGCCGTCTCGCGAATCAGCGTCTGGGTCTCGGTCAGCTCGAGGTTCACGTCTGTTGTCCTACTCGATGGCCTTGAGGTTGAACGGATACTCGATGGGGTGGTCGGCGCCGTCCGGAGGCTTGGGGAACGTCATGGACGACAGCACGGCCACCACGCAGTCATGAAGGTTCGGGTCCTTCGGCGTGCTGCCCTTACGGACCTTCGCGCCCTTCACCAGACCATTGGCGTCGATGGTGAAGGACGTGAGCAGCTTGCCCTCCGCCTTCTTGTTCTTCTCCGCCATGTGGTCCTCGTAGCACTCCTGGATCCGCCCCTGGTTGTACGTGACGACCTGGCGGATGGAGTCCGGCGTGAACGGCATGCGGGCCACGTCCGGCGCGTCGCTCTTCGCGGGCGCCGTCGCGGTGGGGGCGGGCTTCCCGCCCTCGGGCTTCTTCGGCGGAACACTCTCCGCGAACGCGGTGGCCGAGGCCAGAATCAGAACGGGAAGCAGTGCCCTCTTCATGGTGCCTACTCCTTCAGGACGTTGGCGGAGATGACGATGCGCTGAATCTCGCTCGTCCCCTCGTAGATCTCGGTGATGCGCGCGTCGCGCACGTGGCGCTCGGCGTCCATCTCCTTGCTGTAGCCCATGCCGCCGTGCACCTGGAGGGCCTTGTTCGCCACGCGGCTGGCCATCTCGCTGGCGTACAGCTTCGCCATCGCGCTCTCCGCGCTGTGGCGCACGCCCTTGTCCTTGAGGAGCGCCGCGCGCCACACCAGCAGGCGGGCCGCGTCGATCTCCATGGCCATGTCGGCGATCATGAACTGGATGGCCTGGTGCTCGCGGATGGGCTTGCCGAAGGACTTGCGCTCACCCGAGTAGCGCACCGCCTCCTCGTACGCCGCGCGGGCGATACCCAGCGCCTGCGACGCAATCCCGATGCGGCCACCGTCCAGCGTGGACATGGCGACCTTGAAGCCCTCGCCTTCCTTGCCCAGGATGTTCTTGGCCGGCACGCGCATGTCCTCGAAGAACATGGAGCAGGACCAGGCGGCGCTGATGCCCATCTTCTTGTCGGGCTCGGCGCGGGTGAAGCCGGGGGTGTTCGTGGGCACCAGGAAGGCGGTGATGCCCTTGTTGCCCGCCTCCTTGTTCGTCATCGTGAACAGGACGATGGCGTCGGCCTTGGGACCGTTGGTGATCCAGTTCTTGGAGCCGTTGATGACGAACTCGTCACCCCGGCGCACCGCGACGGTCTGCTGGGCTGCGGCGTCGCTGCCGGCCTCGGGCTCCGTCAGGCCGAAGCAGCCGAGCTTGTCGCCCCGCGCGAACGGCGTGAGGAACTCTTCCTTCTGCGCCTCGGTGCCGAACTTCGACACCGGGTCGCAATAGAGCGAGTTGTTCACGCTCATGATGACGCCGGTGGAGGCACAGCCTCGGCTGATCTCCTCCATGGCGAGCGCGTAACAGACGTTGTCCAGACCGGCGCCGCCGTACTTCTCGGAGACGGCCACGCCGAGCAGCGACAGCTCGGCGAGCTTCTTCACCGCATCCGTGGGCCAAGTGTGGTGTTCATCCCACTTCCGGGCGTTGGGGGTCAGTTCCTTGGCGGCGAACTCGCGGCACATCCGCTGGATCTCGCGCTGGACATCGGTCAGCTCGAAGTTCATGAGGGCTCCATATTACGGGGGGTGCTCCCAGGGAATAGCGAAGACGCTCCGCCAGGCCCCAAGCGAGGGTTGCCGTGCCGATTAGCCGACGACCGCCCGCCGGGCTCCCTGGAATCCAGGGGTGAGCCCAGGAACATGTTCAGTGGCACCGTGACGTCCAGGGAGAGGTCCATCCGCGCCCCCTCCCCCGTCCAGGCCCGGCGAAGCACCACGGACACCGTCCAGGGCTTCGTGTTCGGGCCGCGTTCAATCAAGTCGTAGGTCAGGCCCAGCCCCGCCAGCCCACCCGAGCCATCCTGGCCCCACAGGCCCGCGCCCTCCGCGAGCAAGCCCAGCCGAGCGCTGTCCGGAAACGCATACACCCGCGCCCCCGCGAGCAGCCGGAAGGCCGCCGGCTCCAGGCGCACTTGAGGCTCCACGAAGGGCGACAGGATGAGGGTGGGCCCCGGAATGTCCCACGCCGGGAAGGCCCACGGGTGGATGGGCCAGGACAGCACCCAGTGCTCACGCGAGCCCTGTCCCCACTGGAAGCGGACATCGGGGATGAACGGCTCCAGGAAGCAGCCCGTGTAGATGCACAGCGAGCGCTTCCAGGAGACCAGCGCCGGAGCCCGTCCGGCCTCGTCGTCCCGAGCTTCGGGCGCGGGTTCCGAGAGGGGCTCGGAGACAGGCTCGGAGCGGGCCGGCGTCGCGGCCAGGAGAATCGTGAGGAGACTCCCGACCGCGAGCGGGTGATTCACTTGCCGGTGAAGACGGCGGGGCGCTTCTCGAGGAACGCCTTCATGCCCTCGCGCTGGTCGTCCGAGCCGAACAGCTCCGCGAAGCCCTGACGCTCCAGTGTATTGGCCTCGCCCAGGTCCTTGTCCGCGCCCTGCTCGATGACGCGCTTGGCCGTGGCGATGGCCAGGGGACCGTTCTTGATCATCTTCGCCGCGATGGAGCGGCAGTGCGCGAGCAGCTCGGCGGCCGGCAGGACCTCCAGCACCAGGCCGATCTCCTTCGCCTTCGCCGCGTCGATGCGCGCCCCCGTGAAGACCAGCTCCTTCGCGCGAGCACGGCCCACCGCGCGGGTGAGGCGCTGGGTGCCACCGAAGCCGGGGATGACTCCCAGGCCCACTTCAGGGAGGCCGAGCTGGGCCTTCTCGGAGGCGTAGATGAAGTCACACGCCAGGGCCAGCTCACAGCCACCACCGAGCGCGAAGCCATTCACCGCGGCGATGGTGGGGATGGACAGCGACTCCAGCAGCGCGAAGGCGCGGTGACCCAGGGCGGCGAACTCGCGAGCCTGGGGCTCCTCGAGCGCGGACATCTCCGCGATGTCGGCGCCCGCGACGAAGGCCTTCTCGCCCCCGCCGGTGACGATGAGCACGCGCGTGTCGGCGCCGAGCGACTTCACCGCCGCCTCGAACTCCTGGAGCGTCTTGTTGTTGAGGGCGTTGAGCGCCTTGGGACGGTCGATGGTGAGGGTGGCGACCGCGCCCTCGTGCTCCAGCCGGATGTTCTCGTAGGTCATGTGCGAGGCTCCTGGGGAGGTGGGTGCCTAGTACTTGTAGAAGCCGCGACCGCTCTTCTTGCCGTACCAGCCGGCGTCGACGTACTGGCGCAGCAGCGGACACGGGCGGTACTTCGAGTCACCCAGGCCCTTGTGCAGCACCTCGGCGATGTAGAGCACGGTGTCCAGGCCGATGAAGTCGGCGAGCTGGAGCGGGCCCATGGGCTGGTTGGTGCCCAGCTTCATCGCGGTGTCGATGTCCTCCGCGGAGCCCAGGCCCTCCATCAGCGCGTAGCAGGCCTCGTTCAGCATCGGGATGAGGATGCGGTTGACGATGAAGCCCGGGAAGTCCTTGGAGACGACCGTCGTCTTGCCCATGCGCTCGGAGAGGGCGCGCGTGGTGGCGTAGGTCTCGTCCGACGTGGCGGCGCCACGGATGAGCTCCACCAGTTGCATCACCGGCACGGGGTTCATGAAGTGCATGCCGATGACGAACTCGGGGCGCTTCGTGGACGCGGCGATGCGGGTGATGGGGATGGATGAGGTGTTGGTGGCGAGGATGCCGCCCGGCCGGACGACGGCGTCCAGGTCCTGGAAGATGCGGCGCTTGAGGTCCTCGTTCTCCGTCACGGCTTCGATCGCGAAGTCGACGTCCTTCGCCTCGGTGACGTTGGTGAGGGTGGCGAGGTTGGCCTCGGCGGCCTGCTGCTTCGCGGCGTCGAGCTTGCCCTTCTCCACCAGCTTCTTCAGGCCCGCGCGGATGCGGTCAGCGCCCTTGGCGAGACCTTCCTTGGACACGTCCGCCAGCGTGACGCGAAGACCCGCCTGCAATGCCACCTGCGCGATTCCCGCGCCCATCTGCCCGGCGCCGACGACGACGATGTGCTCCGTTGCCATGGTGCTCTCGAACCCCTCGGTCGGAATGTGAATGACGTGGTGCGCCCATAGCCCACGCCCCCAGGGCGGTCAACGAGTCGCGGCTGGCAACTGGAGCCGGCGAACGATGTAGCGCTCCTCCCCCACCGTGAGTGGCTCTTCGACGCGGACGCGCTCCTCGCGACCCGCGAGCTTCACGAAGAACAAGGTCCGGAAGGAGCCCTCGGGCAGGTCCACCTTGAAGCTCAGCTCCGGAGGTGCGCCGGTGTCGCCGAAGAAGCGCTCCTCGCGCTTGAGGACCGCGCCCTCCGGGTCCATCACCTGGAGGTCCAGCGCACGGGCCTGACTCCAGCCGTCGCCATCGGGTTGGATGACCAGCTCCCGCTCGGGGACGCCGGTGATTTGCCAGATGTAGATGCCCAGGCCGAGGAGCAGCAGCAGCGGCAGCCGCTTCGCCAGCGGGGACGAGCGCCAGCCCTTGCGCGCGGGGGCCGGCGGGGCTGTTTCAGGG
>NZ_JABUMQ010000102.1:0-31538 GCF_013336645.1 Myxococcus sp. CA039A
GGCATGTGCGTCACCGGGCACCCTCACTCCCCCCACGGGCCCCCTAGCCGAGCAGGTCCAGGAGCCAGGACCGACGGCGCTGACGAGGCAGCAGCCTCAGCCGACGCAGTTCCTTGCGCTTCACCCGCCCCTCCACGGCGCTGTGCACCGACAGTTGACCCGGTCCACGCAGCAGCAACCCGAGGGCGATGGCACACAGCGCGACGTTGAACTCGTACCCGCCCTTGGTGTTGTCGAAGCCCTTGGAGCCATGCACCTTGGCGATGGCGAAAGCCTGGGTGACGAGCACCGCCAACGCGGCGGGCCGGGTGGCGAAGCCCAGGATGGCGCTCACACCCGCGAGCACCTCCGTCACGCCGGTGGCCAGCACCAGGGGCCGGGCGGGAGTGAGCCCGAGCTGCTCGAAGAAGCCCGCGTGCTGCTCGGTGCCTTCCTTGCGCAGCTTGGCCAGCCCATGGACCACCATCGTCGAGCCAAGTGACAGGCGCGGAGGCAGCAAGGCCGCCGCCTTGAGGATGTCGGGTTGCTCGGTCAGCATCACCGCGTTCATGCCCTGTTCTCCTTGCTGGAGGGCCATGCATGGGCCCATCCGGGAAACCTGGGTACGTTGGGAACGGACCGCGCGCGTCGCACGGGTGGCCACCTTCCCCTCCCTCGGAGGGCAGGCGGACCCACGGCCGCTCCGCTCCGCCCTTCACGGCCACCAATCAAGGTGGCTCGACCCGGAGCACGGCCGGCGCCAGACTGGCGAGTCCATGGCCCTCCGCGACGTGTTCCTGTCCCTGGCGTTGTCGCTGTCCGCTCCGGCCCTCGCGCAAGAAGGCGTCACCGTGAGCGTGCGCTGCACGGAGACGTGCACGGTGGTCTTCGACGGGAAGCGAGGACGTCGAGTGAACGAGGCCCTCTGGGAGTTCCAGGGCATCGCCCCGGGAGCACGGCGCGTGGAGGCCACGGGTGTGCTGGGCCGGCCCCTGGCGAGCGGCTTCGCGGACATCCCCGACACGGCCCTGGCGACCGTCTATCTCGTCAGCAACCAGCGCATCGTCGTGAGGAAGGAGAGCACCTCCTCACCCGGCACTCCTGAGTGGGTGGAGGGGAGCTCGCGAGTCGCACGCGTCTCCGAACGCACCCCGAGCCCGCCGCCGCCTCCACCTTCCACCGCGAAGAGCGTGGCCATCGTGCGCTGTCTGGAAGACTGCGCGGTGATGCTCGACGGGCAAAGGGGAACGCGTCGAGACGAGCGGACCTGGGAGTTCCGGAACGTGGAGCCCGGCAAGCGCCGAGTGGAGGGCACAGCCGAGCTGCTCCAGCGGAAGCTCTTCGCCAGCTACATCGACGTGCCCGCGGGCACGGAGGCCAGGTATCAGGGGGACTCCAAGGGCCGGGTCATCCTCACGGAGCACTGGGCGCTCGCGGATGTCGAAGAGGCCCGTGAGAAGGCGGGACTCGCGGACGCCTCGCGTCTCCATGTCCGCTGTCTCAAGTCCTGTGAGGTGTCACTGGACGGCGCTCGCAAGGGTGACGAAGGAGGCTCGGGTGGAGTCATCCAGGACGTGAAACCAGGGCGGCGCGAATTGAAGGTGATGTTCACCCTGGGCAAGCAGCAGCGCCGCCTGACACTCGACGTGCCGGCGAGAAGCGAGGTGTTCATCACCGCGTCGGAGGGTGGCGGCCTCCAGGTGACGAACACGAAGCCCCTGGGCGCCGAATAGCCGAGTCACCTGTCCGAGCACCCAGGCACGCCTCCCCCGCCTGACACGGGAGTTTCGATTGCCGACATGACGATATTCGAATATTATCATGTCATCATGCCAGTCACAGCCTCGACTCTCGAAGTCCGTCCACTGAGTCGGACCCTCAAGGCGCTGGGGGACGAGACGCGCCTGCGCATCATCGCGCTCCTGTCGCATTCGGAGCTGTGCGTCTGTCACCTCGAGCGCGCGCTCGAACTCCCGCAGTCCAACACCTCTCGGCAGCTCGCCGTCCTCAAGGCCGCGGGCCTCGTTGAGTCACGACGGGAAGGAAGCTGGGTGTACTACCGGCTCTCGCCTCAACTGGATGCGCTGTGCGACTCCCAGGTGAAGGCGCTCGTCGCGGCCTTTGCTTCCCGGGATGCGATTCGCCGTGAAGTGGCGCGACTGCTCAAGGCGTGTGGCCCCGATGCATGCACCTGAGGCCCCCATGAGTTCGCCGACAGTCCCCGTCGGTGTCGCCAGAAAGCTCTCCCTCCTCGACCGGCTGCTGCCCGTGTGGATTGTCGCGGCCATGGTCCTGGGCATCGGCCTGGGCCGAGCATTCCCGGACCTGGGCACGCGGCTCGACACGGTGAAGCTGGACACCGTCTCACTGCCCATCGCCCTGGGGCTGCTGTGGATGATGTACCCGGTGCTGGCGAAGGTGCGCTACGGCGAGCTCGGGCAACTGAAGACGCGGGGCAAGCTCTTCGCCACCTCGCTGGTGCTCAACTGGGTCGTGGGCCCGGTGCTGATGTTCGCCCTGGCGTGGTTGTTCCTCCCGGACCTGCCCCACTATCGCAACGGCCTCATCCTCATCGGACTGGCTCGCTGCATCGCCATGGTCCTCATCTGGAACATGCTCGCCTGTGGAAGCAACGAGGTGGCCGCCGTCCTGGTGGCGCTCAACTCGGTGTTCCAGATTCTCTTCTACTCGGTGCTCGGCTGGCTCTTCCTCACCGTCATCCCGGGGTGGTTCGGCCAGACGGGAGCGGTGTTCGACGTGTCGATGTGGAGCATCGCCCGGAGCGTGCTCATCTTCCTCGGGGTGCCACTCGTGGCGGGCGCGCTGACTCGCGGGGTGCTCACGAAGTGGAAGGGCGAGGCGTGGTACGAGCAGCGCTTCCTCCCGCGACTGGGGCCCACGGCGCTGCTGGGGCTGCTGTACACCATCGTCCTCATGTTCGCGATGCAGGGCGAGAAGATGATGCGCCTTCCCCTGGACGTCGTTCGCATCTCCCTGCCGCTGCTCGTCTACTTCGCCGTCATGTTCACGAGCGCCTTCTTCGTCTCGCGAAAGCTGGGCTTCAACTACGAGGAGACGACCTCGCTCTCCTTCACCGCGGCGGGCAACAACTTCGAGCTGGCCATCGCCGTCGCGGTGGGTGTCTTCGGCATGGCCTCGGGCGAAGCGCTCGCGGGCGTGGTGGGGCCCTTGATTGAAGTGCCCGCGCTCATCTCCCTCGTCTATCTGTCGCTGTGGCTCCGGCGCGGATTCTTTCCAGAGGCCTCGACATGAACCTCGTCATCTTCGCCTGTGTCCACAACGCGGGGCGCTCGCAGATGGCGGCGGCCTTCTTCAACGCGATGGCGGACCCCACCAAGGCACGGGCCCTCTCGGCGGGAACGAACCCGGGAACGCAGGTCCATCCCGAGGTGCGCACCGCCATGGCGGAGGTAGGCATCGACCTGTCGACGGCTCGGCCCCAGCTCCTCACGGACGCGCTGGCGCAAGACGCCCAGTGGCTCGTCACCATGGGGTGTGGCGATGCGTGTCCTGTCGTCCCGGGGTTGAAGCGAGGCGACTGGCCGCTGGAAGACCCCAAGGGCAAGCCCGTCGAGCGGGTGCGCGAGATTCGAGACGAAGTCCGTGCCCGTGTGGTCGACTTCCTGTCCCGAGAGGAGTGGTCACGATGACTGTCACGCTGCGGCCTGCCCGACCCGAGGACCTGGGCCCTGTCGAAGCCCTGTTGACCTCGGCGGGACTTCCGCTCCAGGGAGTCGCACGCCACCTGCCCGCGTTCCTTGTCGCCGAACACGAGGGAGCCATCGTCGGGGCCGCCGGTCTCGAGGTGTACGCCACCGGCGCCTTGCTCCGCTCCGTCGTCATCGCCCCCGCGCGGAAGGGACAGGGGCTGGGCGCAAAGCTGATTCACCGGCTGGTCCAGAAGGCGGAGGCAGAGGGAATCGGCACGGTGTTCCTGCTCACCACGACGGCGGAGGACTACTTCCCGCGCTTCGGGTTCACTCGCATCGAGCGAGCCAACCTCCCTCCCGAGTTCCAGGCCTCCGAAGAGCTTCGAGGCGCGTGTCCCGCCAGCGCCGTGGTGATGCGCCGCACCGCACCTCCGGTCGGGTAGCCGCTCAGTCGCTCTCGTTCGGAGGCGGTGCCTGCTCCGCGAGGGGCGGGTCCATCAGCGCGGCGACCTCGGGGGCGTAGCCTCCGGGTCCTTCACCGTGGACGACGAGCGGTGGGCGCACGGTGAGGCCCCTGTCCCTGTCACGCACGGCCTGCACGAGAAACCGCGTCGCGGGGGCATCCACGCGCGAGTGGACGAAGCGCAGGACGCGAGGATGCAGCTTCGCCTGGGCCAGGAACCCAAGGACCTCGGCCGCGCGCGCCGCGGGATACACCAGGCTCACCAGTCCCCCGGGAGTGAGCGCGAAACGCGCCGCCGTGATGACGGCCTGGGCATCACAGGCCACCTCGGACTTGGAGATGGCGCGCTCGTCATCCGGGCTGCGGACTCCCGCGTCGGCGACTCGGAAGGGAGGGTTCGACACGACATGGCCGTAGGCGCCGCTGGTGACGAACTCCCGGATGCGACACAGGTCCCCGAGCACCGGCCGCACCCGGGCCTCACAGGCATTGAGCGCCACCGCGCGCGTGAGCCGAGCGAACACGGCGGGCTGGAGTTCAAGGGCATCCACGGGCCCCAGGCCGAATTGTTTCACCAGGAGCAATGACACCACGCCGCTGCCCGCGCCCAGTTCGAGGACAGGACTCGCGGGGCTCGGGGTAGACTCGGTGGCCGCGAAGTGCGCGAGCAACACGGCATCCAGCGTGAAGCGGTAGCCATTGCGTCGTTGAAACACGCGCACGCCCGCCGTACCGATGGAGTCGAGCGTCTCGTCCGGGCCGGGCTGAAGGTGGGAGGGTGTCACGGGGTGAGTCCCGCAAGCTTGCATCCGCGTCGCACACGCGTCCACTGGGGTGGCACGGGTGTCCTGTCACGGGCTCACGAGGACTGATAGAGATGAAACATGGGGCACCCGTCCACCGAGAATCGCACCCCCTTCATCTTCGAGCCCCTGTTCCTCACCGATGAGGTGTTGCGGCCCCTGTTCGTGCCCGTGGTGAAGGCCACGTTCGACTTGAAGCCTCGCGGTGCGCCGGTGCTCGCGGAGGAGCAGGCGCCCTTGATGGTCGCGGGTGAGCGCTGGGACGGAGCAGAGACCTCCAGCCCGCGCCTGGAGCCCGAGAGCGCGTTCACCAAGGTCGGCACGGACGTGGTGCTGCTGGGACACGCGCATGCGCCCAAGGTGGGGACGCGCGAGTTGCTCGCGGAGTTGCATGTCGGGCCCATCCACAAGCAGGTGCGCGTGGTGGGAGACAGGACGTGGTTCAAGAGCCTGGGTGGCATCGGCATCACCCAGCCGCTGGCGTTCGAGCGCATCCCCCTGCGCTACGAGCGGTCCTTCGGGGGTTGGGACAAGAGCGCGCAGGACGCCGCGAAACACACGTTCGAGCCTCGTAATCCACTGGGCACGGGCTTTCGAGCCAAGGGGAGTCGGTTCGAGGAAGGGCTCCGGCTGCCGAATCTGGAGTCGCCCACGGATGTGTTGAAGATGTGGGGCCAGTGCCCGACGCCCACGGGGTTCGGCTTCATCGAGCCGCACTGGCAACCGCGCGCGTCCTATGCGGGGACGTATGACGACGCGTGGCGCAAGTCGCGCAGCCCGCTGTTGCCGAAGGACTTCGACCGGCGATTCTTGAATGGGGCGCCCAAGGACCAACTCGTCACGGAGTACCTACGGGGCGGTGAGTCCGTGTTGCTCGCGCACGTGGCGCCTGGGGGGGTGATGGGCTTCAAGCTGCCCGCGCTGGCGGCGCCACGGGTGCTGGCACCGCGAGCACGGGGATTGGATGACGCGGATTTGGAGTTGAAGTTGGACACGGTCGTCATCGACACGGATGCGATGAAGCTGTTCCTCGTGTGGCGAGGGACGTTCACCCTGCAGCGCGAGCCGACAGAGCTGCGTTCCATCCAGGTGACGTGTGACGCCGCCGAGGGGCTCGTCCCCGGGCAAGCCGTCGGGACGGGGTGACGTCCGAGGGCGCGGAGGGGCTCGTTCCCGGGCAACCCGTCGGACTGGGGTGACGCGCGACGGCGCGGCAGAGATCCCTCGCAGGCAATCTGTTGGGCTGGGGTGACGTGCGCCGGCGCGGCGAGGTTCGTTTCCGTCATCACGCCGGCCCGGGGTGACAACCGAGAGCGGGCGTCGCCGGGCAGCCCATCGTCCGCGGTGACGCGGGCTACCCAGTCGGAGTTGTCTGAAGGGCCCAGTCGCCTGTGTAGGTCACCGTCATGGGAACGCGGGCGAGGGGAGGGCAATAGCGGAAGCTGGTGTCCTCGGGAGCGATGCCGGCGCGCTCGGCCAGCCGCAGCAGGGCGAGTCCTTCCAGCCAGATGAACCGATGTGGCGCGAAGGACGTCACGGGCGTCGACAGTGAGCGGGCACGCTTCTCGGTGGAGAGGCCGTACTCGAGACACGTGGTGGCGAAGGCCTCTGCGAAGGCGGTCCGGTCGGCGGAGGCCAGGGCCCGAGCGACGGCGACGCGGCTGGCGTAGGGCTCCTTGCCCACCTTCTCCAGGGGAACGAGCGCGCGCTCCAGGGCGACGGACGAGGCGGGTGGGGTGCGCGCGAGGAGTTGGAGGGTGGAGGCCCAGAGAAACTCGTCCTCGTACTCGGCGCCCTGTTGCCACTGGGTGCTGGAGGTGGCGGCGACAGCCTCCGCGAGGGGGAAGTGGCCGGCGGCGAGGGCACCCAACAGGGGGGGATTGCGCCGGGCTGGGGGAGGAGGGAGTCCGCGAGCCTCGAGGAGGAGGTGGAGGCGGCGAGCGTTCTCGGCCATTCGGCAGAGGTTGAGGAAGAACCCCTGGGGGTTGCCGTCGACGAGCAGGGTGGCGACGGCGATGAGGTGCAGGTCGAGGGAGATACCGTCAAGCCGGGTGAGGAGACTGGGGCGGTCGGCACCGGGGTCGAACCGGCTCAGTTTTTCACCCAGTGAGTCAGCCGCGTCAGCGCGAAGGGAAATCAGGCGAGCCATGGGAGAAGTGCGGGTGAGCGTAGCCTGGAAACGAGCCTTCGGGCAGCATTGACGTCAAGAGGTGGCGACCTTGCGCCATCCTCGCTCCAGGTGGGTGTGCGCATGAGCAACCTCAGTGCGAACGAGATGAACACGGCGCTGTCGCAGCGCCTCTTGGCCATCTTCGAGCGAAGCCGGGACCGGAAGTACGCGGCGGCCAAGGAAGCGAATAAGAAGAAGCCGAAGCCAGCGGAGGAGTCTGCGGACGACGCGGACCACGTGGACAGCAACGCGCAGCCGCGCGGGGTGCTCGGCAAGGATAATTACTATGCGCAGAACGGCTCGAACTACATCGCGTCGCTGGACGGGCGCGGCGTGTACCGAGTGTTCGACCATCCGCACCTGGATGAAATCCGGGACATGGTGCGCGAGACAGCGGAGTTCCCGGGAGGACCGCCGGAGAACTTCAATCCGAGGGCGAAGGACAAGGAGAAGAAGCCCGCGCTTCAGAAGTACCCGTACGCATGGGAGGCCCACCACATCCTCCCGGGCTCGGCGTTCTATTACGAGCTGAAGAGCGGGACCGCCTTCACGTACCAGCAGCTCCGGCTGATTCTCCAGTCCGAGTACAACCTGAATCACGGTCACAACATCATCATGTTGCCGGACCAGGCATGGGCAGTGCCGGTCCACGCGCTCCTGCAACACCCGGGCGACCATCCCAACTACACGCAGCAGGTGATGCAGGACATGAAAGTCATCGCCAAGAACCTACAGAAGGAGATTGATAAACAGAAAGACCACGGACTCTTGGTCACGGATATATTCAACAAATTAAAAGAATTGGAAGACGACTACTGGGACATTCTCGTCGATTTGAGCAGGGCTGTCGTCGCCACCGTCACGGCGGGCAAAGAGTACAAACATCCGCTTGTGAGATATGCCCCGAAAGACAAGAAAGCAAAGAGCCGCTATGAGTGGGGCTCTCTTTACTGAGATAAGGAAAAAGGAGTCATTATGAAGTATTTCGTCTTCAAGGTCATGTCGGTCGAAGGAGGGTTCATTGATGAGTATCCCAAAGGGAGCCCTACTGACTGGAAGTTCGATGAAGGCATCAGCCTCGCCAAGGAGTTTCCCATGGGTGGCGAGGTGTCCTTCTCTGATAACTATCCTGACCACCGGAACCTCTACGACTTCCAGCCCAACCTGATGAGCGATCTCCTCGTTTCAGGGCGAGGACGCAAAATCATCGAGTCGCTGGAACTCACCAATGCCGAGTGGCTGCCCGTCGTCGTCAAGGACCATAAGGGCAATGTCGTTGGCCCCGACTACGCCTTCCTCAACTTGCAGGGTGCCGAACCTGCCATCGACATGGAAAATTCTGTCTACAGGATGGATTCCCTGGCGAAAGATCAGATCGGCCGCGTCAAGAAGTTGGCCCTCAAATACGACGCCATCAATCCCCAGGCAAAGATGTTTCGCTGCACCATGCAGCGCCGTCTCACTCTCATTCGTGAGGACGTCCATGCCGCCTTCGTCCAGGCGGGCCTGACGGGATTCAAGGTCTACAATGCTGAAGGCTGGAACGGCCTGAACCTTTGATTCTTCCGAGAACCAAGTCCGTCACGCCCATGAACTACTTCGTCTTCAAGGTCATGGCTGAAGAAGCAGGGTTCATCGAAAGTTATCCGCGTGGAAGCCCGACGGATTGGAAGTTCGACAGGGGAATCAGCCTCGCCAAGGAGTTTCCAACGGGTGGCGAGGTCTCCTTCTCCAAGAACTATCCTGATGACCGGAACCTCTACGACTTCCAGCCCAACCTGATGAGCGACCTCCTGGTTTCAGGACGGGCACGCAAGCTCATCGAATCGCTGGAGGTCACCAACGCCGAGTGGCTTCCCGTCGTGGTCAAGGACCACAAAGGCAACGTCGTTGGTCCCGACTATGCCTTCCTCAACCTGCAGGGTGCCGAAGATGCCATCGACATGGCCCGCTCCGTCTACGATATAAATCATCTTGCAAAAGACCAGATTGGCCTCATCGAGAAGCTTGTACTCAAATCCGATGCCATCAGCCCTCAGGCCAAGATATTCCGCTGCACGACGGAAACCCGCCTCACTCTCATTAGAGAAGACGTCCTCGCTGCCTTCAATGAAGCTGGGCTAACGGGCTTCAGGGTCTATGAGGCCGAAGGCTGGGACGGCGTGGAAATCTGAGTTCATCATGTTCGAAGCCAATTGCATCGAAGAACAGCCCGCTGACATCGTTGCTCGCATCCTCGAGGAACAGGTGCCGTGCTTCGTCACAGCGCGCGAGGGAGTCCGCGGGGTTCTGCTTCCCCTGGACGAGGTCTACACCGAGGTTCTGGAACTGCATTCTCGCGTCATCGACGCGCGGATGAAGGACCTGGTCCGACCCGGCAAGGACATGGCCATGTACTGCATCCAGGTCAGCCTGTCGGACGAACATGACGCCATCCGCTTCAGTGATGAAGAGGGGGAACCCGTCCTCGCACTGGTGGGCGCCATGCGCTTCCTTCGTTGGATGGAAGAGTCCGAAGAAGAATCATGAAGCGCGCTCGATCACAGGACCGGCTGTGAAATACTTCGTCTTCAAGGTCATGGCCGTGGAAGCGGGGTTCGTCGACGAATACCCTCGTGGCAGCCCAACGAAATGGAAGTTCTCGAAAGGAATCAGCCTCGCCAGAGAGTTCCCCATGGGAGGCGAGGTTTCCTTCTCGGACAACTACCCCGACGACCGGAGCCTCTACGACTTCCAGCCCAACCTGATGAGCGGCCTCCTGGTTTCAGGACGGGCCCGCAAGATTATCGAGTCACTGGAAGTCACCAACGCCGAGTGGCTCCCCGTCGTGGTCAAGGACCAACAGGGAAGTGTCGTCGGCCCGGATTACGCCTTCCTCAACTTGCAGGGCGCCGAAGATGCCATCGACCTGGAGCGCTCTGACTACAGGATGGATGCCATTGCGAAGGACCAGATTGATCGCATCAACAATCTCGTCCTCAAGCCTGGAACCATCAGCCCACAGGCCATGATGTTCCGCTGCACCACGTATCTCCGCCTCATCCTCATTCGCGAAGACGTCCTCGCCGCCTTCGAACAGGCGGGGCTGACGGGCTTCAGGACCTATGAGGCCGAAGGCTGGGATGGCCTGGAGCTCTGAGCCCCGCCTACGTGCCCCGCTTGCGCCCCGCCGTCAGGTGGATTGCCGCCCGCTCCCCCGCATCCGCCGAGGAGAGCACCAGCACCATGGGCGCCGGCGCGTAGCCCCGCTCCAGTGCCCGAAACGTCAGCGCCGTCGCCACGGCCCCTGATGCCACTCCCGTGTGTCCGAAGCTCTTCGCCGGCATCCACACCGCGCTTCGCTCGAAGCGGGCATCCGTGTCCCTCAGGCGCACCTGGAGCATCCCCCACTCGAACGCCCTCGCGTACTGGCCATCATGGTCCGACACGAGCAACGGCGCGGACGCCTCCGCCCCCCATGGCCCCAGCGCCGCGAGCACCTGCCGCGTCAGCTCCTGCCCATCCGGCGGCTGCTCCCCATCCAGCGTCGCCGCATCACGCCCCTGCGCCACCCTCACGACGGCCAGGCTCGGCTCCACCGGCGCCTCACGCACCAGCAACAGCGCCACCGCAGCCTCTCCCGCCATCAACCCCGTGGCCATCCCTGGCGTCTTGAGCCGCTCCCGCTGGTGCAACAACGTCAGCGTCTCCGGCGAGACGAAGCTGTCCACCGCGCACACCAGCGCACGCTCCACCTTCGAACCTCGCAGGTCCTCTCCCGCCGCCGCCAGCGCCTGCGCGAAGGCCACGTTCCCCGCGTGGAACGCCTTCACGGAGCCCCTCCACGCCGGCAGGCCCAACGCCTGCCATGTCCCCTTCACCAGCCGGTCCACCAGCAACGCGATGCGCTCCGATGCCTCGTCCGGGTCCTCCTCGAACGGGTCCTTCTGGGTCGTGAAACCCCGAGCCTCCGGGTCCGGCAACACCAGGTAGAGCCCCACGTGCGGCCCCAGCGCCCGGAGGTCCTCCCGCGCTCCCAGGTCCACCAGCGCCTCCGCCAGCAACGCCACCAGCCGCCCCACTCCGGAGAAACCCAGGGTGGCGTCTCCCGCCGCGTGCACCGTAACGGGGCTCGGCTCCTCGTCGCCCTTCAGGAAGACCTCGAAGTCGGGCGCCGCCGATGGCCAGGCCATCCCCGCTCGAAACGCCGCCGAGGCGGGCACCAGCCCCCCCAACGACGACGACATTCCCATCACCTGGACCCATCCCACCATGCGCGCCTCGGCCTCCGTCGCCTGAAAACAGAGTCTTCCACGAGGCGTCACCACGAACCACCACCCCCGCTCGTACCAGCGCTCCGGGAGCGATACACTCGGCTTGAGACACACGAGGCCCCGGCCTCGTCAGGAGTCACCCGTCATGAGCGCGACCGTCGGTGTCAACAAGCTGTCCGTCGTCCACAAGGATACCAACGGGAACACCATCGCCTTCCCGGACGTGTGCAAGACGCCCAGCCCCGCCGGCCCCGTCCCCATCCCGTACCCCAACATCGCCATGTCCTCCGACACCGCGAAGGGCACGAAGAAGGTCTCCGTGGACGGCAAGCCCGTCTGCGTCGAGGACTCCAACTTCAGCACCAGCAGCGGTGACGAGGCTGGCTCCGCGGGCGGCGGCGTCGCCTCCAGCAAGACCAAGGGCAAGGCCGAGTTCGTCAACTACTCCTTCGACGTGAAGTTCGAAGGCAAGAGCGTGGCCCGGACCTTCGACCTCATGCTCCACAACGACAAGAACACCCCGCCCGCGCCGCTGCTCCAGGGGCCTGTCGTCGCGCTCGGCCAGGACGAGATGAAGGCCAAGTGCCTGGTCTGCGAAAAGGAGCTGTGAAGATTCGCCGGCCCACCGTTCGCTGGGAGCTGCTCGAACATCACCTCGAAGAGGCCGAGTTCCTCTGGACGCAGTGGGAACAGGCCCTCTGGAGTCCGGAGCTCACCCTCTCGGAAGTCTCGGACGGAGACGAGGGGCGCCTGCTCGCCCATCTGGATGCGCTCGTCCTGGGCGGTCCTCCCGCGGCCCGACGCTTCCTCGTGCCCGCCCTCGCCTCCGAGGAGCCCGCTCGCATCGCCGTCGCCACCTGGGTGCTGCTCTCCTCCGAAGACCCGAGCGGGCACGACGCTGTCTTCAAGTCCCTCGAAACCACTCCCGATGAGGCAGGCCCCGGCATCCTTCGCGCGCTGGAGCTGCTCGCGCGTGATGACCTCCACGCGGCCTTCCTGAAGCGACTGCCGGGACTTCCCCCCGAGGTCCAGGCGGGAATCGTCCGAGCGAGACGACTCCAGCGGCTCGCCTTGCCCGACACGTTGAACGGGGATGACGCCCTTCAGGCCGAGGTCCTCCGCGCCCTGCCTTACGTGCCTCGGACCGCCCTGGGCGACACCCAGGTGAAGCGCGCGCTAGGCCACGACAGCGCCCTGGTGCGAGACGCCGCGCTGGAGGTGGGCCTGCTGTTCGGTTCACGTGACGCCTGGACCGTGGCTCGTGAGCGGGCCGCGTCCCAGGAGCCCACTCCGCGCGCGGGGCTGCTCTCGCTGGCCGTGGCGGGAGACTCGAAGGACCTCGCGGACCTCGTGGGTCGGCTCGCGGATGAGCAGGTCCGCGAGGAGGTCATCTGGGCACTGGGCTTCAGCGGCAAGCCCGCCGCGGCGGAGTCCTTGCTCCCCCTGCTTCATGACGAAGACTGGGGACTGCTCGCCGCCTCGTCGTTCGCCGCCATCACCGGCCTTCCGCTCGCACCGCCCTTCATCCTGGAGGAACTTTCCGAGGAAGACGCGGCCGAGGAGGAAGAGGACGCCGAGGCTCCCGCACCAGAGGACCTGCGCGAGACGCTGCCCGGGCCCCGAGTCCTTCCTGGGCGCGTGGATGCCCACGCCGTGGAGCACTGGTGGGCGGGGCGACGTGCGAGCCTGATTCAGACGGAGCGCTACCTGCGGGGTACTCGTCTCACGGCGGAGGGACTGGCCACGGCCCTGGAGACAGAGCCGATGCGACGCCGTCCCGCGCTCGCCTGGGAGGTCGCCCTGCGCAGCGGCGGTGCGCTGTTCATCGAGCCCCGACTGTGGAGCCTCTCGCAGCGACAGCAGGCGCGGACGCTGGTGGCACAGCTCACACGCGGCTGGAACCGGCTGCAGAGCCGCTGAATCCACGGCGGAAGAGGGGACAGTGGGCACACCACCGTCCCCTCCGTTTCACGCTACGGCGTGTACACGACGGTGAGCACGGCGTTCGTCGAGTCCTTCACGAACAGGTACTGCGTCGCCGTCTGCTCCAGGCTGAAGCGCAGCCGAAGCTGCGTCCTCCCCGTCCGGTTGATGGAGGCCAGGCCCGCGCCGCTGAAGTCCGCCGAGGCCTTCGCCCCACTCGCGAACTTGTCGATGCTCGCCACTGCGGTCGCATCGGCCGCCGCCGCCCAGTCCGTGACTTCCGTGGACGCGGCGTTGAACGTCCCCGCCTTCACGTCGATGACCACCGTGTTCCCCGCCGGCGTCGACCACGCGTCGCCCGAGCCCGACGAGTAGCTCACCGTGAGATACGCCCGCGTCACCGTCGCCCCATCCGGCAGGCTCGACGTGTCGAATGAGACGAAGGAGCGGTTGTACTTCCCATCCGTCCCACGCCCCAGCGCCAGGTTCGTCAGCGTCCCCAGCACCGCCGCGCTGCCGTCCGCGTTCGCCTTCAGGTAGCCATCCTCCGCCGCGATGCTCGTGAAGCTCGCCGTCGTGGGCGTCGGCGTCCCCGTGTTGTTCACCGTGACGCTGGTATCGCTGTCCGTCGCCTGGTTCCCCGCGGCGTCATACGCCCGAGCCCCCAGCGTGTGCGCCCCGTTCCCCACGCCCTGGCTGTTCCATGTGAATTCGTACGGCGCCGCCGAGGCCGTCGCCACCGGGCTGCCATCCACCAGCAGCTCCACCCGCGCGACACCCACCGCGTCCGAGGCACTCACCACCACCTTCACCGCGCCGCTCACCGTCGTCCCACTCGCCGGAGACGTCACGTTCACCGTGGGCGGCGTGGTGTCACCGCTCGGCTCGCCACCGCCTCCGGTGAGGCCGAAGAACTTCGCCTGGTGATACACGGCGCAGATGTTCGCGTCCGTCACGTACGCGCCCGTGGAGCCACACGCCGTGGTGCTCCCGGGGAAGTTGTACTGCGCGTCGAACGCCACCGCGTGACCCATGCCGGTGATTTCCCACGTCTCGACGAGCGCCCGGCCCGCGCCGTCGCGGTAGACCTTGTGCGGGAAGCCAGACACCGTCTCCGTCGTGTCCGGCGTCTGGTCGATGCCGTGAACGTTGGTCCACTGCTCCATCGCCTCCGTGCCGTTCATCGGCCGGACGGTGAAGTCGCTCGTCCCGTACCAGATGGACACCGGCGGACGCGGCCCCGTGTAGCCCGCGTAGCCACTCCGCGCCAAATCCCCCCACGCCGCGGGCGTCTTGTCCGTGCCCGGGCTCATGCACGAGAACGCCGCGTTCATCGACGTGGCGCACTTGTACGGCCCTCCCGCGTTGATGGCCCCCGCGGAGAAGACGTCCGGATACACGGAGAGCAGCGCCGGAGCCATGTACCCACCGGCCGAGAAGCCGACGACGTACACCCGCGACGCGTCGATGGAGTACGCCGCCTTCATCGCGTCCACCATCTGCTTGATGGACAGCGCCTCGCCCGAGCCACGCGCGATGTCACCCGGCTCGAACCAGTTGAAACAACTGGTCGCGTTGTTGCCGCTCGCCTGCTGCGGATACACCACGTAGAACTTGTAGACGTTGGCCGCCGCCGTCCAACCACTCAGCTCCATGCCCGTCGCGTTCTGCGTGCAGCCGTGGAGCACCACCACCAGCGGCGCGTTCGCCGCCACACCCGTCGGCACGTGGCGATACATCGCCAGGTTGCCCGGGTTGCTGCCAAAGCCCGTCACCTGCGTCAGCCCCAGCTCGGACTGTCCCAGCTCCGGCTCGGCCAGCACGGAGGGCTCGGCGTCGAGCCCACCACAGCCCACGGCTCCCGCGAACAACCACGCGGCGAGGGTGAATCGAGAACACGTCGAAGTGAATCGGGGACGCTGCGAGGACATGGTGCCTCCCGGGCCGCCGGGGGGAAAAGACGGCCACGGGCCGCAACGTGACTCCCCCGCATCTCCCGGGTTCAAGGCGCGCCGCGTCGCCTCGACGGTGAAATATGAACCAGGATTCATTTTATGCACTGCGTCGAATTTCCATGAAACATGAACCATTCTTCAGTTCACGTTCCGCTCGGGAATCCGACCCTGGCTGCCGTCACCCGCGAAACACCGAGACAACGTCCTCCGTCAGGCTCACGGCAGCCGACCTCCACCAGGACGACTCCGGGGCCTCTCGGCGCGCCACCCGGTGACAGGACCGCCTTTCCCCAGCCGAGCGCGGACCTCTGGGGTCCACGGACCGGCGGGGCAGGGCACCTCATGCCCTGTGCTCTTCGTCAGAGCACCAGGCGCCGAGCACCGAGCTCGGACTCAGGACGCGGGGCGCTCGGCGGCGAGGCGTTCGGCCACGTCGATGACTCGGGCCTCCACGCACACGCCATCCAGGTGGTTGGCTTCCACCAGGCCCGTGGGGCTCGTCACGTTCACCTCGGTGAGGTAGTCGCCGAGCACGTCGATGCCCACGAGCAGGAGGCCGCGCTTGCGCAGCTCGGGCTTGAGCCGCTCGCAGATTTCCAAGTCGCGCGCCGTGAGCACCGCCTTGTGAGGCGTCCCACCGGCGGCCATGTTCCCGCGGTGGTCGTCTCCGGACGGCACTCGCAAGACGCCGCCCACCGGCTCGCCATCCACCAGGAGGATGCGCTTGTCGCCCAGGCGGCTCTCCGGAATGTACGCCTGCGCGACGACGGCCTCGCGGCCTCCCTGGGTGAGCAGCTCCACGGCCGAACGCGCGTTCCTGTCACCCCGCGACAGGAAGAGGATGCCCTTGCCGCCAAAGCCGTCGATGGGCTTGAGGATGGTGCCCGCCTCGTTGCGCGCGATGAAGTCCAGCAGCACCGGCAGCTCGCGGGTGATGCGGGTGTCCGGCATCAGGTCCGGATAGCGCAGGGCGAAGAGCTTCTCATTCGCATCCCGGATGCCCGCCGGGTCGTTGATGTAGACGGGCTTGCGGCCCTGACATAGCTCCACCAGCTGTGTCGCATGGAGAAATTCAGAGTCGACGGGCGGGTCCTTGCGCAGGAAGAGCACGTCCAGGTTCGACAGCGGATGCGTCGCCTCGTCGAGCACGTCGAAGTGCCGGCCCAGCTCCCGGCGCACGGTGACATGGCGCATGCGCGCCTCCGCGCAGCGCCCGTTGAACCGCAGCCAGCCCTGCTCGAAGTAGAGCACCCGGTGGCCGCGCTTCTGGGCCTCCAGCATCAGCGCGAAGGTGGAGTCATGGTCCACTCGCACGGTCTCGAGCGGGTCCATCAGGAAGCCAATGGTGAGCGCGGCCATAGTCTCGTCGAAGGTGATTGAAAGGGTGCGCGAAGATAACAGGACCGCGTGTCACATCCCCAGCTTCATGGGGGGCGCGAGCGAGCCCGCGTCGCCCTACGGCAAATCCTGCCAGCTATCGAATCTGCGGGTCGTCGCTTCTCCCGCGACGATGTCCACCCTGAGGGTGCGCCACTTCCCCTGGGGGTCGCGAACCTTCAGGGTGCGCGTGCCCGCCGGCAGGGACAGACCCAACACGGGGATTTCTCCCGCATCCTTGCCGTCCACCTTGAGGGGCGCCTTGTCGCCATGCACGCTGAACGTCAGCTTGCCCATCCCCCGCGAGGACTTCACGACGGCGGGCTCCGGCTTCCTGTCCTCGTCTTCGTCCTCACGCGATGAGGTCGTCCGGACCTTCTCCGGCTTCTTCACCGGCTCCGGCTTCTTCACCGGCTCCGGCGCCTTCGCCAGCGCGCCACCGTCTCCCGGCTCCGGAAAGATGGGCAGCCCCGAGTTGTACGGCTTCAGCTCCACGACGGGCTCCATCGTCGCGTCCAGCGCGTTGCTCAAGCGCAGGGCGCCGTAGCCACCGCCCCCGAGGATGCCGAGCAGCACCAGGCCCCACAGGATGTTCGAGCCCCGGCGTTGTCCAGGCGTGAGGTCCGTGTCCGCCGGGGGCTGACCTGCCCGGGGCTTCACCGTCGACACCTTGCGAGAGACCTTCTTGGCTCCCGGCACGGAGGGGTTGCCCGTCTTCGGCGTGGCCTGGTTCTCGCGCACCGGCAGGTACGGCCCGTCGTCCCCACGCAGGGCGCGCTTGGCGGCCTCCAGCATGAGGCTGTTGGCGGTACCGTCCGCGCTCTCCAGCAGGGCGCGCGTGGCCGCCATCCGCTCCGTGAACAGCTCCTTCATCAGCGAGCCGCGGTGGTCCGCGTCCTGAATCAGCGAGCCCGCCGCCGCTTCAATCGCCCGCGCCATGTCCCGGCCGTTGGCGAAGCGCTTCTCACGGCTGCGCTCCAGGGACTGCATCACCACCTTGGAGATCTGCTCGGACACGTGCGGCGTGACGTGCGAGGGCCAGGGGATGGGCGCCTCGAGAATCTTCATCATCTCGTCGCGCTCCGTCTTGCCCGCGAACAGGCGCGCGCCGGTGAGCATCTCGTGCATCATCACGCCCACCGAGAACAGGTCGCTGCGGCCATCCAGCTTGTCGCCGCGCACCTGCTCCGGGGACATGTACCCGGTGGTGCCCTTCACCGTGCCCGCGTGCGTGCGCTCCAGGCTGCCCTTCGCCTTGGCGATGCCGAAGTCGAGCAGCTTCACCATGCCGTCGTACGTCACCATGATGTTCTTCTGGGCGACGTCGCGGTGGATGACGGGGCTGGGCTCGCCCGAGGGCGCGGTGAAGGTGTGCGCGTAGTGCAGCGCCATGCAGACGTCGCGCGCCACCGACAGCGTGAAGCCCAGCGGCACCGGCTGCTGGCTGCGCAGACACGCGCTCGTAATCTGGTTCAGGTTCTGCCCGGCGATGAACTCCATCGCCAGGTAGAGGCCGTCCTCCTCCTGCCCCAGGTCGAACACCTGCGCGATGTTCGGGTGGTTGAAGGCCGCGGTGATGCGCGCCTCGTCCAGGAACATCCGCTCGAACTGCTCGTTGTCCCGAGCGTCCGGCAGGATGCGCTTGACGACGACGTATTTACGGAAGCCACCCGGACCCGAGGTGAAGCCGAGGAACAGCTCGGCCATGCCACCCACGGACAGTTGTGTGACGACCTCGTACTTCCCGATGCGCTCGCCCCGATAGAAATCGATGGGTGCAACCTCCACGACAGCGCCCCGACACCGGAGCAGCACCGCAACGGAGGATAACAGGCTTGTAGGGCGCGGACGTGCGGTGAGAATGCACCGTCACGCACGGTCGCCCCCTCATCCACCAGCGACCTGTGGATGGCCTGTGGATAGCGGGGGGTGGGTTGTGGAGAAACGGTGGCGTGGATCAGCGCCTGTGGGAAGCCGGGGGAAACCGCCAGTTTACCCACATGTAGCATCGGCCGAATTCGTCAGTCATCCCGCGAGCTTGCTGACTTATCCCCAAATCCGAGCCCTCTACTGCTTCCACTATTTGATCAATACCTACATAAAGCTTTTCTAGAAGCAGCAGGCCGCTGGGGACAACGCCTGTGGACGGGTGCAACACGGTTGTAGACTGATGGGCCGTGCGCGCGTGGACCTTCATGTTCTGGCTGTTCGCCTCCCAGGCCTGGGGCGCGGAGCCGCCGCTGGTGCGCGCCGAACAACAATTCGACGCCCTGGAGTTCGATGCCGCGGCCACGTCCTTCCTGGAGGCCCTGGAGGGCCCTGGGACGCGCGTGGAGCGTCTGCGGGCATGGCGGGGGCTGGCCATGGCTCGCGCCTTCATGGGACAGCGCCAGGAGGCTCAGGCGGCCTTCGAGTCCTTGCTCGTCCTGGAGCCCTCCGCCCAGGTGAAGGACTCGCTGGGGCCCAAGGTCCAGGTGCCGTTCCTCGCGGCGCGGGCGGCGATGGAGGGCCAGCGGCCCACACTCACGGTGACGCGGCTGGCGGATGGCCGGGTGGTGGCCGTGCTGGAGCAGCCCCGGAAGGTGGCCACGGAGGTGATGGTGGCGGTGCGCCTGCCGGGCGCGGCGGGCTTCTCCGCGGCGGTGGGCCCGCCTTCGGGGCCCGTGGCGGTGAAGGCGCCCGCGGCGCGGGCCGTGGAGGCCTATGCGCTGGCTCGGGATGCCGGAGGCTTCGTCCTCTTCGAGCAGGGCAGTCCGCGCGCGCCGCTGCGGCTGGAGGCCACCGAGCACCTGCCACCGGCGGTGGCCTCGGCGCGTGACGCGGCGACGTCCCCCGCGGCCGAGCCGTCGCTGGAGGAGGCTCCCCGGCGCGCGTTCTGGCCCTATGTCGTGGGGGGCGTGGGACTGGCGGCGGCCGGGGTGGTGCTGGGCGTGGTGCTGACGCGGCCGGAGTCCCTGGCGCTGCCGGCGGCGGACCGCACGGAGCGTTTGCCATGAGCCTGGGGACGTCGCGGTGGGGGCTTCTCCTCGTGGCGCTGGGCGCGCTCGTCATGCCAGGCGGCTGCGAGCAGAGCACCCCACTGGTGCCGCCCGAGTTGTGCGCAAACGTGGTGTGCCCGGACAGCCAGGCCTGCGTGGAGGGCCGGTGTCTGGCCACCACATGTCAGGGCGTGGCCTGTGGCGCGGGGCGCGTGTGCGAACGCGGCGCGTGCGTGGATCCGTCGTGTCTGGGGACGAGCTGCGCGGCGGGCGAGGTGTGTCGCGAGGGCACGTGCCGGCGCGTGAGCTGCGGTGGCACCGCGACGTGTTTCCCCACGGAGCGCTGTGTGGGCTCGGAGTGCGTGAGGGACGGATGTCTCGGCGTCGCCTGTCCCCAGGGCACGGTGTGCCGGTCCGGAGGGCAGTGCCGGAGTGTCGCGTGCTCGGCGGACTTCGCCTGCGCGTCCGATGAGCGCTGTGGCGCGGAAGGCCGCTGTGTGTCGAGCGCGGGTTGCGCCGCGGTGAGTTGCCCCGCGCAGCGCGTGTGTCGCGAGGGCGCGTGCCTGGCGCTGTCCTGCACCACCGGGGAGCAGTGCGGCCCGGGCGAGGTGTGCCGCGCCGGTGGATGTCTATCCGCCACGGAGGCCTGCGCGGCGGTGGGCCCGTGTGCCTCCGGACAGGTGTGCCGCGCGGGCGTGTGTCAGGCGGTGGTGTGTGGCGCGGGCAAGCCGTGTCAGGGGCTGGAGGGTTGTCGCGCGGGGGTCTGCGAGGGACCGGTGCGCGCCGAACTGGGAAACCTGGTGCCCGCGGGAGGCGTGCTTCCTCCCGGGCCTGGCTCGGTGGGCATGGGCCTGGGGGGCACTCCCGCGCGGGGGCCCACGCACACGCTCTATCCAGGGGCCACGCCGTAGGGCGGACGGCTCAGGCGTGCGCTTCGCGCAGGCGTTCGAGGAGTGCTGGCAGTCCCGCGAGCAGCTCGCGGTCCGTGCGCTCCAACGCGTTGCGGAGGATTTCGAGGTCCTCCGCGTCACGCTCCGCGTTCACCATGCGCTGGAGTCCCCGCAGACGCTGGTTGCGCAGGACGAGCCGGGCCAGGGTGTCCTCCAGCTCCTCCGCGAGCGCCTCATCCAGTTGGAGGTCGCGACTGATGAGCTCGCGCAACTGCTCCACCAGGTAGGTGAGGTCCCAGGATTCTTCGTAGCCGGCCCGTCGAGACATCGCTTTTCACGTATCGCCGGGCTCAGCCCAGCGCTCGAGCGCGCGTGAGCCCCGAGAGGGTCAGCCGCGAGCGGGATGGATCCATCTCCACGACGACGTGGCATCCATCCAGGTCCAGGTTCAACGCATAGGGCTCCGACATGGGCAGCAGGCCGCGCTCCTGATGCGCCAGCGAGGCCATGCGGAACAGCTCCGAGAGCAGGGCCTGCCGTGTCTCCGGAGACAGTCCATCCACGCTGCCCTGCAGGCTGCGTGGGATGAGCACGGTGAAGGCCTGGGATGATGGTGAGCCCGCGGTGGAGACGGAGGTCATGCCGTTTCCGACTGCTAGAACCGTACCCTTCTCGGATCCAACCATTCCGCGCGGTTGCAGTGGGTCCGAAGAGACCATCTGAAAAAAACACAGGGTTTTGCCACCCGACGCCTGAAGTGTCTGCGGAGAAGCGAGAGCTTCCTGTGCTCGCTCGGCTCCAATCCCGAGCGGATGGGGATTCCGTTCGACGTTCAGCTCTCTGACGAGACTGCGATTTCGCGCGGATGGATGAGGTCAAACGCGCCGTCGTGTTCGACGTGCTGACGCTCGGCTTGTCATCAGGGGATGCGACAGCAGATGGCGTAGGCGGTGGGGGCGGTGCTGCTGGTGAGGTGGCCTCGGCAGCGATAGCCGGGCACGCCCGGGGTCTGCGTGAGGCCGTTCTCGAAAGTGACGCCCGCGGGCTGGAAGGCGACGCTCACGGGCGCGGGTCCGTCCTCGAGTCCACTGCAGCCGCCGCCCATCAGCGTCTCCCCCATGCCGCACCACGCGGTGGCGGCGCGAGGGTCGAGCGTATCGTTGCCCGTGGCACTCTTGTAACTACATGTCAGCGGGGGCCTCGCGTGGGTGTGGTCGGAGCGGGCCGCGATGCGCGCCGAGCCATTGGTGCCGCCCGCCGTCGGGAAGCTGACGCGCACGGCGAGGGGCGTGCCCGAGGCGATGAGCCCGTCTCCATACGTGGGCGCGGGCGCGTCCAGCTTCACCTTGTCGGCCGCGGACATGAAGCCGGGGGCCGTGGTGGTGGCGTTTGTGTGGGTGTGGCTCGTGGGCGCGAAGGTGGAAGCGGCGCGGCCCTCCAGTCGGATGCTGTCGCTGGCGCGCAGGGCGAAGGGCACCGAGGCCAGGCGGAAGCGCGGCGTCAGCTCCGACTGGCTGGCGAGCGCGACGCCCAGGTGCATCTCCGAGCGTCGCACCAGGTCGTCCCCCAGCGGAGCCGAGGAGCCCAGCACCACCGCGTAGTAGCCATTCGTCACCGGCACGGCCAGGTGGTTCTCCTGCCACAGCGGGGAGCCGCCGGTGGGCGTGGCGTAGAGGGCGAAGGCGAGGTCCTGGGGAGAGTTCTCGGGCGTGCCGTCCGCGCGCACCAGGCGCCCCTGGAAGGTCATCGTGCGCGGCACGTCCTGCGCGGCGGCGGGAAGGGCCCACTGCGCGAGCACGGCCAGGACGAGCACGAAGGTGGGACGCGGGGACATGGAGGACTCCAGTGGAGAACGGACGCCGGGAGTCTACAGGCGCGAGCGTTCAGCAGCCGAAACGCAAGCATTCCCGGAGGGTCTTGGGAGGGAGGGTGGCCGACAGCGCGGTGAGGCGCACCCCTCGCATCCTCCGGGCGCGAGGACTATACGCCAGGGCTGGAGCACGGGAGGCACCCATGGCACGCGCGACGAGAGCAGGCGGGGTGGGGTGGGCATTCATCCTGTGGGCGACGGTGCTCGGCGCCTGTCTGACGGCGTGCCGCGAGGACCCTCCCCTGGTGGGTGCCGAGGGCCGACTGAGGTTGTCGCTGTCGCGGCTGGATTTCCCCCCGGCCTTCCCGGGCGGTGTCCGCGAGGCGGAGGTGCGAGTGCTCAACGCGGGGCGCGCTCCGCTGGACGTCACCTGGACCTCGGTGGAAGCGCCCTTCTCGCTGGTGGATGCGTTGCCCTCGCGCGTGGGCGCGGGCGAGGTGCCGGTGCGGCTGCGCTTCAGCCCCCAGGCCATGGGCACGTACGAGGCCCGCCTCATCGGCACCGCGTCGGATGGAGGTCGCGCGGAGCTGGTGCTCGCGGGCGAGGCGCGACAGACGCCGGAGTGTCAGGCGGTGACGTGCTCCACCGCGGTGTTCGACCCCGTGTCCGAGCGCTGTGTGGAGACGGTGCTCCCGGATGGCACCGGGTGTGACCCAGGCAATGCCTGTCTCACCACGGCCATGTGTCAGCAGGGACGGTGCAAGGGACTGGAGCGTCCCTGTGACGACGCCAACGCCTGCACCACGGACGTGTGCCATGCGCTGGACGGCTGTCGCGCCGTGCCCGCGCCGCCGTGTCCCGGAGCGGGCGCCTGTCAGGTGGGCACGTGCGACGCGAAGCTCGGCTGCGGCCTGGCGGATGCGCCCGATGGCACCTTCTGTGGAACGGAGCGCGGCTGTGATGCCGCCGACGTGTGCGTGGAAGGCGCGTGCGCGCGGCGCAACCTGCCGGATGGCTTCGTCTGCGCGGCGGCCAGCCCGTGTCAGGCGGAGGGACGCTGCAAGGGGCCCGTGTGCGAGCGGCCCGACGCGGTGTCGCTCGCGCCGGACTGGGTGCTGGACGCGCGGGTGCGGAGCATGAACCTGCATGACCTGCTGGTGGGGCCGGAAGGTGACGTGACGCTGGCGGGCTTCTACGAGTCCGCGCTGCTGGACGCCGCGGCGCCCGTGCCCATGCTCAGCGGTGACGCGGCCCGGCGGTGCATGCTGTGGAACGACAGGCTGCTGTGCATGGACCTGCCGGATGACGGCACGGTGTCCCTGGTGGAGCGCTACACGGGCGCGCCCCGGTGGACCTTCACCCTGGCGAGCGCGCGGCCGGATATCGCGCAGCGCACGTCCAGCCTCTTCCTGGCGCGGCTGGCGGTGATGGCTCCGGACCGACTGGCGGCCCTCTTCGAGGCCTACCCCGTGGCGTTGAACCGCGAGACGTTGTGTCGCATGTATTTCCTGGTGGTGCTGGATGCGTATGGACAGATGGTGTCCGCGCAGGAGCTCACGGATCCCCTGCTGTCCGAGTGCAACCACCCGCACCCCTTCGGAGTCGTCTCCGACGCGGTGGGGGATTTGTATGTCTCCTTCTCGCAGACGTTGAACGTGGGGGCTCCACTCCAGGCGGGGGCCCCTTCGCTGCTGATGGCCTTCTCGTCGGACGGCGTGCCGCGCTGGCGCAAGTCACAGGCGCAGCGCGCCGGTGAGCTGGCGGTGGTGAACGGGCTTTTGTTCCCGGAGCGGGGCACGCAGGCGCTGAGCACGGCGGACGGCTCGGTGGCTGGGACTCTTCCCCAGCAGTTCGGCCGCGCGGTGGCCACGCGCGAGCGGCTGGTGCCCAGCGCACCGGGGACCACGGTGAACGTGAACGAGGGCGGAGTGCTGCCCGTGGCCACGGAGCTGAAGGGCTACGGCCTGCCCGCGCTGAGTCCCGCGTGGACGTACTCCCTGCGCTCGGGACAGCTCCTCACCTCGAAGGAGCTGCGGCTCGCGTCCTGGCCGGATGCGCCCGGGTTTCCTCCCCGGACGCTGGTGCTCACGACGGCCACGGACGGCGACGACAGGCAGTTGCTGGTGGGCGTGCGCATGACGGACGGCGGCGAGGCGTTCCAGTGCGAGCTCGACTACGCGCCCCGCTCGATTCCGCAGTTGCTGGAGCTGGCACCCGGGGCCCTGCTGCTGATGGACGGGGCCACCACCTGTGGCGAGTGTGACCCACCGTTTGCCTACAGCCAGTCGCGCTTCCAGCGCTTCCCCATGCCGGGCCTGTTGCCCGCGAAGGAGCCGTGGCCGGGGACTTTCGGCGGGCCGGGCCATGACCACCACGAGGGGGCCGACCACTGAGGTTGGGACGGGGAGCGCCCTTTTCTTGAAGAAAACACGGGGGGCGTGTCGAAGTGCCGGGCGCGGTTCCGACGTAGGGCAAGGCCGGCGCCATCCAGGTGTCGCACCCACCAAGGACTTCCCCATGCAGAAAATCACCCCGTTCCTGATGTTCAACAACCAGGCGGAAGAGGCGGCGAAGCTCTACACGTCGGTGTTCAAGAACTCGAAAATCACCTCGGTTGCGCGGGGCCCGGACGGCGCGGCCATGTCCGTCACCTTCGAGCTGGAAGGTCAGCCGTTCATGGCGTTCAACGGCGGGCCGCGGTTCAAGTTCACCGAGGCGATTTCGCTGTTCGTCAGTTGTGAGACGCAGCCGGAGGTGGACTCGCTCTGGGAACAGCTCACGGCGGGGGGCGGAAAGGACAGCAAGTGCGGCTGGCTGGAGGACCGGTTCGGGGTGTCCTGGCAGATCATCCCCACGACGTTGATGCGCCTGATGGGAGACAAGGATCCGGCGAAGGCGGGACGCGTGGTGCAGGCGATGCTCGGGATGCAGAAGATTGACATCGCCGCCCTGGAGCGCGCCTACCAGGGAAGCTGAGCGGTCCTCAGTCCGTCGTCACCGGAGGCACGGCGTCGCTGTGCCTCCAGGCCTCGTAGTGGATGCGGCCCAGGGGGGCTCCAGCCGTGGGTCCCCCGCCAAACGTGCCGATGATGTCCACGCGCTCGGTGGCATCCGAGACGGGATGGATGCGGAACTCCACGCCTCGGCCGAACGGTGGCAGCACCAGGCCGTGCCAGCGCAGCGTCCCACCTCGCAAGCGGATGCCGCCATCCTCCAGGACGGACACGTCCAGCTCCAGGTCCAGGCCGTGCTCGACGAAGACCTCGTGGAGTCGGCCGTCGCGCAGGATGAAGTCCGAGTCGAACCTGCGCAGCACGCCGTCGCAGTACAGCTCCCGGACGAAGTGCATGGAGCCATCCGCGCGGCGGAAGGTGAGGAAGCGTCCGGGGAAGGTGCGTGCCCCGTGCTCGGAGAGGCCCTGGCCGGACAGGCGCGTGGCCATCCAGGCCAGCAGCCGGGCCGTGCGCGAGGCGAAGGTGACGGAGGCTCGGGCGCTCCATGCACCGGGGTTCGCGTAGAAGCGCATGACGCGCGGGTCCACGCGGGACATGTCCGGGCCCAGCACGGTGGCGAGCAGGGGCCAGACATCCGAGGGCCTCGCGCGCTGGCCCCGGTGCACGGCCTTCACGCCGCGACGGTAGACACTGGCCGCCGTCCACGCGGTGATGAAGCTCGTGAGCAGCAGCCACGCCGTGCGCCGCTCATCGACGAGGCCGGTGTCGTGGCGCCAGCGCGGCAGGCACAGCGCGCGCACGGTGGCGAAGGCGTAGTGGCGCAGCAGGCTCCAACTGGCGCTCAGCATGCGTGACAGGGACAGCGCCAGGCCGTGGGCGATGGCCGTCTCACCCGGCACGGCGCCCGCGAGGGCGGGCTGGTCGAAGAGGCGCGCGCCGAGCGTCATCTCCACGTGCTGCACCAGCAGGCGCCACAGCGGCTCGTTCCCGTGGACGCGGGCCTCTTCGAGAAAGGCGGCCTCGTACCCGACGTCACGGGCCCGGGCCACGTCTCGCATGTGGGCTTCAATCCAACGCTCGTCCCGGACTTCGAGCGGGAGCTGGTCCTCGCAGGCGCGCGCATAGGACGCCCACTCCCGGGTGCGGGGAAATCCACGCTCATCCACCGGCATCACCGCGGCGCCCAGTCGCGCGAAGGGCTCCGACACCCCCCAGAAGCGGCCGAGTGTCACCGCGCTCGCGGCCAGCAGGTGCACCTTCGCCATGCGGCACGGATGCGCGCGGTAGAAGTCCGCGAGCAGGCCCAGGGAGAGTCGGCAGGCGCGGTGACGGATGGCGAAGTCCCGCAGTTCCCCGAGCGGCGCATCAGGCAGGGCCGTCCGCGCTTCGTCGAGCTCCTCCGGGTGGAGCCGGGCCTCCCGCTTCGCGTCCCTCGGGAGCAGGGCCTCCAGTTGGGAGTCTCCCGGGTGCAGCTCTCCCGACCGCTGGAGGGCCTCCAACTGCGCGTCCGCCAGCGGGGAGCCTTCCGAACGGAGCAAGGCCTCCAGTCGCGCATCCTGGTGCGGTGATGCCATCGAGTTGAGTTGGAACACGGTGTCCTCCACTCGCGTCTCGAAGCGGGTCCGCGGCGGCTTCCGTCGCGGATGCGTCTCCACGGCTTCGGCGCTCATGAAGAGACCTCCACAAGTTCTCCACAGGGATACGCCGTGGTGGACTCGCGGTCCTCGACGCCTCGGCCAAGCCAGCTCCTCGCCGCACCCGGCGCCGGCGTCCGTCCGAGCACCCGCGCGAGGATGAACAGCCCGAAGCGCCACCGTGAGCGCCCTCGCGTCGGAGCGTGTTCATCCCCGGCGCACCACTGGCGCAGCGTCTCGAAGCCCCACTCCGTGCCCAACCGCATGACGGGACGGAACAGCACCGCGTCGAGCACCTCCCCCACCACTCCGTACCGCGCGCGGTAGTCGAACACCGTCTTGAAGAACGTCCCCCCGGGCCGCTGCTCGTAGAGCCACACGCCGCGACCGCGCAGGATGATGCTCCGCCAGTCCTCCGAGCCGAACTCGAACGTCGAGCGCACGTGCGGCGTGTTCGCCAGGTAGCGACCCCAGCCGACGATTTCGAGCCCGAAGCCCAGGTGCGTCCGGTAGTCCATCAGGTGGAACCCCCGGGCATCGGCCTCCGGCAGGTAGCGGATGGACGTGAAGCGCACGTCCCACGCCGTGTGCAGCGCGGGGTCCTGCGTGCGCTCCCACACCACCTCGACGGGCGCGGGGATGAACACCTCCGCGACAATCCTTTGGAGCCGGGGTTGTCGGAATGGAGTGGCCACCGGCCGCCGCCGGAACGCGAACCACCGCGCCAGGTCCTTCGTGAAGACGATGAGCGCTGTCACGCCCATCACCGTCATAAGCGCGCACAAGGCCACGGGCACCAGGGGCGGGTCCACGCGAAGCCCCGTGGGCAGCAGCCTGTCCGCCCACACCGCGTGGAAGGTCGCCATGAGGTAGAGCCCCACCAGCACGCTCAGCACCACGTGCATGAAGTACTCACCCCGGGGAACACCGCCCTGGGACGCTCGGCTGTCGCGCTCCTCCCAGACATCCGCGAGGGCGACGAAGACATCCGCGGCGTACAACACCCCGAGCAACCCCAGCGCCCACCCCTGGAAGCGCACGTGCGGCACCCAGAGGAACTGGAGCGCGTAGATGAGGTGGCGCGCGGTGTGCCAGAGCACCTCGCGCTGACACTCGGGGCGCTCGTGGAGCCGGCCGCGCCAGAGGTGGAAGTAGAGGACGTCGAAGGCCCCCAGGAGGCCGATGGCGAGCAACAGGTAGAAGGCGACGTGCATGGCCGGGCCTCAGTGCAACGGCACGGCCAGCGCCTCCCGGGGATGCAAGCCTTTGGAACGCCAGGGATTCAGCGGATTCGACGCGAGCCTCCCGTCAACTCCGTGGACAGCGCCGACAACCCGGGTTGTCGTCCCCAACTTCTCCACAGGGCTTCTGCGTGCGGGTGGGTTTCACCGAGCCTCTGAGTCGGCGGCCTCGGTGCGTCATGAATCACGCGTCAGGTGTCATGACGGGTGTCGCGCACGGGCCCAAAACGGCGCTGTCAATCGGTCGTCCTCGAATTTTCCTGAAAGATTTCCAGGACGGGTGGTGAACGGGACCCGCCCTGGAACCTGGAGAAACCCGGCCTGACACGGCACACCCCGCGTCACCGACCCTGCGGGTGGACATGCCCCGCGTACCCGATATTCTTCGGCCATCGTTGCGTTGAAAGACGTAGACGTGTTCCACATTGCCCACGCGAGGCCTGCCCGGGATGCACCCCTTGGTCCCGGCGCTTGTGTGGAAGGAGTGCGGTTGCCCGGACGACCTTGGAGGTCCGGCGTGCGGCGGCTCCGTTGCATCGTGGGGGGCCCGCTCGGGCCCCGGGGAGATGCGCGTTCCCTGGGGCCCGAGTCACCTCGTCACTGACTAGGGCCCCATCCGGGCCGCGCCCGCGGGCGCCTTCGCCCCGAAGGATTGCAGGTAGCGCAGCTCGTCCCGGGTGCTCTCCTCCAGCAGCTCCTCCGTGAGCGAGTTCAGCGGCCACCGCTCCATCGCCGTCTGCTGGAACACGGCGATGGCCTGCTCCAGCTCCTTGATTTGATTCATCGCCAGCGTCCGGCCCGCGTCGTCCTCCAGGTCCTGCGAGCCGCCACGCACCAACTGCAGGCCCGTCATCCGCTCCACCACGGTGGTCTGCTGGACCAGGCTGGCGCCGATGTCCCGGGTGATGCGACCCAGGCGCTGACGTCCCTCCGGAGAGAGCGCGCCGCGCGTGGCCACGTTGCGCGTGCGCAGAATCCACGTCCCCCGCTCGTTGATGCCTCGCAGGGACACCGCCATCGCCAGCGCGCTGGCGTCCGGCACGCCTGCTTCCTTCAAGAGCCGGCGAGTCTCCCGGTAGCCATCGTGAAACGAGGTCTCTCGCCACGCGGGCAACGTGGCCACGCGCTCCAGCGCGTCGATTTCCGCGGCCGTCAGCTCCGTACCGGACTCGGTGTCACCCAGTAGCAGGAGCAACTGGAGCTGCATCGAGCGCGGGTGCGCCGCGGCCAGCGACTCCAGCTTCTGGCGGAACGTCTTGCGCGCCCGCTCGTGCTCGGACTCCGGCAGGGACTCGCCCCTCAGCGCGTCCCGCACCGCGAGGTAGAGGTCCGGGTTCTCCAGTCGGGGCACCTGCGCCAGCAGGAAGAGGGACTTGTCCGCGTCCAGCTTGCGCGAGGCGAGCGCGAGCCTCAGCTTGACGTCGTCCGAGGGCGCCCGCTCCCACGCGAGCTTCTCCCAGTCGGAGGCGGTGGGGTCCGGCGGCAGGGGCGTGGCGCCTGGAAGCAGCTCGCTCTTTCCGAGGTTGGGGCGGCCCAGCGTCACCCACGCGTCCTGGAAGGCCTGCTGCCAGGAGACACCCGGCGCGCGCCGCAGCTCGCGCAGCGTCTCCAGCAACTTCAGCTCCGGACTCCCCGGCGCCACGGCCTCGAACTGGCCCAGCACGGTGGCGGCCTCCGCGTCGTTGCCTTCCTCGAGCGCCAGACAGGCGTGCACGAGCAGGGCGGGCGCGTGCCTGGGCGCCAGCATCAGCGCCTCGCCGAGCGACTCGCGGGCCTTCTTCAAATCCCCCGTGGCGGCGGCGCGCGCGGCGCGGTCCGTGTGGCGCAGCACCTCCGGGGACACGGTGGGCTTCGCGGCGCCCTGTTTCTTGGGGGAGTGCTCGCCGTGGTCATGCGCGTCATGGCCTGGAGGCGACTGCCTGCCCCGGAAGAACAGGGCACCTCCGGCGACCAGGGCCACCACCAGTCCCACGCCACTCCACAGTGCTGCCTTGCGTCCCGATGAGCCCTGCGTGGAAGGAGGAGGAATCGGGTCCGTCATGGTGTGGCGTCTCCGGCGGGTGGGGGAGCCGCATTCCAATCGTCCGCGACGACTGGAGCAAGGTGGCCCGCGCCCTGGGGACAGTGTCCGTCCCTACCCAGGGGGGCCCCCACCCGCGTCCGGGACGTGCCCGGACGCCTGGGGCGCCGCGCTCAGTCCTTCAGGTAGACGACGCGGGTGCCACCGCGCGCCTTCACCTCGGTGCGGGGAGGACGGGAGACGCACTGGACGGTGGTGCCCCCGGTCGCGTTGACGGAGAGGCTCTCCGAGGGGTCCGCTTCCACGTGGACTCCGCCGCTGGCTTCGACCTCCAGGGACTTCACGCCCTTGAGGTCCATGGCCTTGATGACGGCGCCGCCGCTGGCCTCGATGTCCAGCTCCTGGGCGCGACCCGCCAGGTTGACGGCGGCCCCGCCGCTGGCCTCGACCTCCACCTTCTTCGTGTCCACGCCCCGGACCGTGAGGGCCGCGCCGCCGCTGGCCTCGGCGGAGAATTCGTCCCCGGAGGGGGAGACTTCCGCCTCGACATTCCCGCCGCCGCTGACGTCCACGCCGTCCAGGTGGGGGTTGGAGACGTACAGGCGCACCTTGCCGCCCTGGAATTGGCTGAAGAGGCCGTCGCGCTCCACCTGGGTGGTGAGCTGTCCGTCCTTCACCACGAGTCGCAGGCGGGACAGCAGCTCCGAGGGCCCCTCGACGCGGACCGACTTGGGGCCGACCTTCACCTGGGCCTTGATGCCGTGGCCCACCGCGAGGCTCTCGAAGTCGGGGACATCTCGCGCCTCACCCTTCTGGGCGCCCTCCGCGAAGGAGGTTCCCGCGAACATCAGCAGCGGGACGAGCAGGGACATCCGGGCGGTCTTCATGGCGCGCTCCCAAGGCATGGGACCCGGCAGGGGCCCCGTCATGGCGGCTACGCGCGGCGCTCCGAGCGATTGCCACCCCTGGGGCAACTACTGGCGGGAGAGCATCTCCAGCGGGACTCGCACGGCGGTGGTGTCGCCGGGCTTGATGTCGACCGACAGCTTGAGTGCCTTCCCATCGCCGTCCACGAGCTTCAGCGTGTGCTTGCCGGAGGGCAGGCTCACCTTGAAGAGCGGGGTATCACCCAGGGACTGTCCGCCCAGATACACCTTGGCGTAGGGCTCGGTGACCAGGGTGAGGAAGCCCGGCTCTCCGGTGGGAGTGGCCGCACTGTCCTCACCCGAGTCGAACGTCGCGCGCTTGCCGTTCCGGGTCGTCGACTCCTTGGTGGTCCGCTTGCCCGTGGAGCGACCCGGCTTGCGCGCGGGCTTGTCCTCCACCTCGTCCAGGGTGGGAGGGGCGTTGGAGGGCTCCGGGTCGGGGTCGACGGTCTCCGCCAGCACTTCGGGTGGGGGTGGGACCTTCTCCACGA
>NZ_JABUMQ010000103.1:0-31242 GCF_013336645.1 Myxococcus sp. CA039A
AAGGAGAACGGGGTGGCGGGCGTGGTCATGACGGGTACTCCCTGGGCTTCGATGCCCGGAACAGTGCTCCCGGAGTGGTCCACGCGAAAGCGCCATTCAGCGACAGTCGACTGGACCACTTCCGGCCGCATCGGGTTGTGATGGGGCAGGGGGCCGACTACAGAGTGCGCATGTCGAAGCGCTCCGTGGGTGTGTCGCTGCCTTTCCTGTTGCCGGACACAGGCAGGCAAGCGGGCTCGCTGCATCGGCGGCTCTATGAGCGGCTGCGCGAGGCCATCCTCGCGGGAACGCTCGCGCCACGAAGCCGGCTGCCGTCCACGCGCACGCTGTCCCGGGAGCTGGGGATTTCACGGGGGACGGTGGAGGAGGCCTTCGCGCAGCTCGACGCGGAGGGCTTCCTGGAGCGGCGCGTGGGCTCGGGCAGTGTCGTCGCGCTGCCGGAGCACGCCCGTCAGCCCCGGTCTCCGCTCGCGCGTGGGAGCGCGAAGGCCACGCGACAGGGAGGGCTGTCTCGCCGGGGGCAGCGCATGGCGAGCGAGGTGCTTCCGCCCGAGCCGCGTGACGTGCGGCCCTTCACGCCGTGCCTGCCCGCGCTGGACCTCTTCCCCGCGAAGCTGTGGGCACGCGCGGTGGCGAAGCAGGCCCGGGTGCTGGAGCCCGGGCGGATGACCGCGGGCGAGCCCGAGGGTTTTCGTCCGCTGCGCGAGGCCATCGCGGCCCACCTGGGACCTGCGCGTGGCGTGCGGTGTGACTGGCGGCGGGTCCTGGTCTTCTCCAGCACGCAGCAGGCCCTGGACCTCTCCGCGAGGCTGCTCCTCGATGAAGGGGACGGGGTGTGGCTGGAGGAGCCGGGGTACCTCGGCGCTCGAGTGGCCTTCGAGTCGGCGGGAGCGCGCCTGCATCCCGTCCCCGTGGATGCGGAGGGCCCGCGCGTGGAGCTGGCGGTGTCGCGGGCGCCGAAGGCACGGCTGGCCTATGTCACGCCTTCGCACCAGTACCCGCTGGGCGTGACGATGAGCCTGTCGCGGAGGCTGGCGTTGCTGGAGCATGCGCGCGCCTCCGGGATGTGGCTGTTCGAGGACGACTACGACAGCGAGTTCCGCTACGCGACCCGGCCGCTCGCCGCGATTCAGGGCATGGACGTGGCGGGGCGAGTCCTCTACGCGGGCACGTTCAACAAGGTGATGTTCCCCTCGCTGCGGCTGGCCTTCCTCGTCGTCCCGGAAACGCTGGTGGACGCCTTCACCGCCGCGCGCGCCGCCACGGATGGCCACGCGCCTCCGCTCACGCAGGCCGCGATGGCGCGGTTCATGGAGTCAGGGCACTACGCCGCGCACCTTCGACAGATGCGCCTGGTCTATGCGGAGCGCCGCGACGCGCTCCTTGATTCACTGAAACGCGAGGCACCCGGAGTGCTGCGAATCGGCACGGCGGAGGCGGGCATGCATGTCACGGCCTTCCTGTCCGAAGGGCTCCTGGATGAGGCTGTGATTGCGCGGACGGATGCACGGCGGCTGGGGGCTCGCCGGCTGTCTCCGCTCTACCTGGGGCGAAAGCGCGAGCAGGGGTTGGTGCTGGGCTTCTCCGGCGCGAGTCCCGCCGGGCTTCGCGCCGCTGTCAGGACGCTGTGCGGGGTGCTCGACGGCCCGACCCGGTAGCCTCTTCGCGCGTGGCCCCGCGCCAGCGCAACGGTGTTGTTCCCTCCCAGCCCTGAAACGCACGGCTGAAGGAGTTCAGCTCCTCGAAGCCCAGCAGGAAGGCCACTTCGTTGGCGTCCAGGTCCGTGCTCCCTAGCAACTGGCGCGCGGCCTGGTGTCTCACTTCATCCAGCAGGAGTTGATACGTGGTCCCCGCGGCTTCGAGCTTTCGCTGGAGCGTGCGCGAACTCAAGTGCAGCTCCTCGGCGACCTTGTCGACGGAGGGACGCTCGCCACACATGCGGCGTCTCAACGCCAGCCGCACGTCGTCCGCCAGGGTGTGTCGCCGTCGCTGGTCCAGCTCCCGCTCCAGTCCCGGCACGAGCAGCGCCAGCAGGTCCGCGTTGTGCGTCAGGAGGGGCTCGTCGAGCGCGCTCGCCTCGAACACGAGCAGGTCCACGGGGGCATCGAAGCGGACCTTGCAGCCGAAGTGGCGGGTGAGCAGTTCCGCGTCGGAGCGACGTCGCGCCAGCTCGACACGCCTGGGCACCAGGGGCTTGCCGGTGCCTCGCCGCGCGAGCGCCAGGGTGGAAGCGAACGTCGCGTCGACCAGGAACAGGGGCAGCGGTCCTTCGGCCAGCAGCCAGTGGAACCTGAACCGCGCCTCGTTCTTCACGACCTCGACGCTCACCTCCTCCGGGCAGACCAGACCCTTGTAGCGGGCGAGCTTCGCCAGGGCCTCGCCGAGGGTGGGGGAGTGGAGGGCCGCCATCGTCGCGACATCGAAGTGATGGGGTCTGGCGTCGGAGCCCACGCGCAGGCCGACCTCCCTCCCTCCGCCCGTGGCCTCCACCGCGTGCCAGAACGCCATGAACTCCTGGGTCGTCAGGCGCGCCTTGGGCTCCTGGAAGCGGGAGCGGACCAGGCCCGCGTGTCGCAGCACGCGCTCGACCTCGACGCCGAGCGCGGTGAGGCGGTCGAGCAGCACGCTGGGAACAGGGACGAGGTCGGCGGGCACGTCAGTTCCTCTTGGGCATCAGCATCTTGGCGACCGGAGTCTCCGCGAAGGGGACGAGGCCATCAATGTCCGTGGAGACGCTGAGCGACTTCCACCGCGAGTCCTCCGCCGTGCGCTGCTGGACGACGAGCTCCGCGAGGAAGACGGCGTCCGAGCCGAGCAACAGCCGCAGGGGTGGCTGCTTCTCGTCGGCAATCTGGAGAATCGCCTTCGCGGCCTTGATGGGGTCTCCGCGCGGGCTGTCCGCGCCGCGGCGCACGTGCTGGGAGAAGGCGCCCACGGTGGCCTTGTAGGCGTCGCTGATGTCACCGACGTTCATGGACGAGCCGGCCCAGTCGGTGCGCATGCCTCCGGGCTCGACGAGGGTCACCCGGATGCCCAGCGGCGCCACTTCCTGGGCGAGGACCTCCGAGAACCCTTCCATCGCCCACTTCGCGGATTGGTACGACGCCAGTCCGGGCGAGCCTCGGCGTCCGCCGATGGAGGACACCTGGATGATGTGGCCGTCCTGCTGCGCGCGGAGCACCGGCAGGGCGGCGCGGGTGACATGCATCATCCCGAAGAAGTTCGTCTCGAACTGCTCGCGGAAGTCCGCCTCGTCCACGTCCTCGATTGCGGCCACGTTGGCGTAGCCCGCGTTGTTGACGACGACATCCAGCCGTCCGAAGGCCAAGGTCGCCTCGGCGACGGCGGCTCGTGCCGCGGCGGAGTCCGTCACGTCGAGCGCGACGGCGCGCACCCGGTCGCCATACCGCTCCACCAAATCCTTCAGTTGCTCCGGCTTGCGCGCCGTGGCCACGAGCCGGTGACCGGCCGCCAGCACGGCCTCCGCCAAATCACGGCCGAGGCCGCGAGAGCTTCCAGTGATGAGCCAGACCTTCGACATGGGGACCGTCCTTCTCTTCGTCGCGCCGTGAATTCGGCCACGCCCAAGAGTTACGAACCGCCCTCACGCGCGCCAATCGCATGGCGCCAAAGATTCATCGAATCGCGCCACCGTCCCGAGAGGCATCCGAGGGCCCGCTCAGGGCGTCAGCGCTTCTCGTCCTCGAAGAGGAAGTCGGTGATGGCCTTCCAGGTGGCCTCGAACTGGGGCCGCCGGAAGCCGGAGCCGGAGATGAGCCAGTCCACGTGCGGCGGCTGATGCGCCGGCTGGTCGAAGTGGCCAATCGCATCCAGGTGGTCCGCGCGCACCGCCGCCAGCACACGCCCGTAGACCTGCGAGCGCGTGGGGACGATGCCGTCACACGCCGTGGGGCCCGGCATCGCCCCATACGCCTGCACCAGCGCCGCCGTCTGCGCGGGTGAGTGCAGCGGCAGCGCCGTCAGCGGCATCCGCTGCGTCTGCCCATACATGAACGCATAGATGGTGTGCGTGAGCTGCGCGTAGGGGTCCAACCCCGCCGACACGCGCGTGCGCAGCGACGGTGGCCGGGCCTGCGTCACCACCGAGCCGTAGCGCACACCCGGCCGGTCCAACGTGCTCGCGTTGAACAGGTCGATGCCCTCCGGCGTGAGCTGCGGAATCAGCGACGTGTCGTTGCCCACATCGCTCAGGAACTTCGCCACCGCGTCGCGCCGCTCCGAGGAGAAGTCCCCGAGCAGTTGGTCATAGAGCTGATCCAACAAGGTCTGCTTCCACCCGAGCTGGTCATCCACGCGCGCCATCAGGTGCCCGAAGCGGAACACCACCCGCAGCGGCAGCCGGCCGAAGCGCAGCACGTACACGGTGAACAGGGACAGTAGCTTCAACAGCCGCTGTCCGAACAGCCCCAGGAAGAACGACGCCAGCGGCGTGCCCGCGTGCGGCGCGGACACCGTCACCACCGAGCGCACCCGCCGGGCGAACGGCTCCAGCTCCAACCCCTCCGCGAGCTGCGCGCCCGGGCTGACGAACAGCCGCGCGTCCAGGCCTCCCGTCGAGTGCCCTATCAGGTGGATGGGGCCGTCATCACCGCTCGCCGTCTCCTGCACGGCTCGGAGCAGGTCCGCCGTCCGAGTCCGGATGGACGCCGTCGGGTGAGACAGGACGATGACGACCTCCGACTCACCCATGTCTCGACGAGCCAGCTCCGCCTTCAAGTAGTCGAGCGCGTGTCCGAAGTAGACGAGCTCGCCCAGGTTGATGAACCCGAAAAACCCGGGGACGAGATAGATGTGGTGCTTCGCGGCCATTGTCTCCACCATACCTGACGCGACGCGTGATTCCCGCTCGGGAATGCACTCTCCGAGCAGGCGTTCACCGGCGCCTTTCTCACCCCATCAGCCAGAAGGACGAACACCGTGGACCGTGCATTGCTCGCACTTGGCCTGCTCATGTCTCTCCCCGCCGCCGCGGACGAGGGCATGTGGACCTACGACGCCTTCCCCGTGGAGACGGTGAACAAGGCCCATGGTTTCACGCCCACTCAAGCATGGCTGGACAAGGTCCGGCTCGGCTCGGTGAGGTTGGCCGGTGGCTGCTCCGCCAGCTTCGTGTCTCCGGACGGCCTGGTGATGACGAATCACCACTGTGTCCGCGGCTGTATCGAGGACCTGTCCTCGCCCAAGGACGACCTGCTGGCCAAGGGCTTCCAGGCCCGCACCCCCGCGGAAGAGCGCCGCTGCCCCAAGGTGGAGGCCAACCAGCTGGTGAAGATGACGGACGTCACCGAGCGGATGAACGCGGCGACGAAGGGCCTCACCGGCGCCGCCTACAACACCGCGCTCAAGAAGGAGATGTCCGCCGTGGAGTCCGCGTGCGCCACGTCCACCGACGTGCGCTGTGACGTGGTGACGCTGTTCAACGGCGGCAAGTATCACCTCTACGAGTACCGCCGCTTCCAGGACGTGCGCCTGGCCTTCGCCCCGGAGTTCTCCATGGCGGCGTTCGGCGGGGACCCGGACAACTTCAACTTCCCGCGCTTCGGCTACGACGTGGCGTTCCTGCGCGTGTGGAAGGACGACGCGCCCGCGAAGAGCCCGGACTACCTGCCGTGGGCGAAGCAGGGCGCCAAAGACGGGGACCTCGTCTTCGTCTCCGGCCACCCCGGTGGCACCGAGCGCAAGGCCAGCGTCGCGGAGCTGGAGTTCCAGCGCGATGTGAACCTGCCCTACACGCTGCTGATGCTCTCCGAGCTGCGCGGCAAGTTGAAGGAGTTCTCCAGCGGCTCGCCGGAGCGCTACCGCACCACGCGCTCGCGGCTGCGCGGGGTGGAGAACGGCCTGAAGGCGCTGCGCGGTCGGCACCAGGCCCTGGCGGACCCGTCGCTGCTGGCGCGCAAGCGGGAGGACGAGGCGGAGCTGCGCAAGCGCGTGGAGGCCAACGCCACGGTGAAGGCCGCCACGGCGGGGGCGTGGGAGGAGACGGCGAAGGCGCTCGACACGTATCGCCGGATGCTGCCCGAGTACCGGATGAAGGAGGGCGGGGACGCGTTCTCCTCGGAGTTCTACTCGCTGGCGCGTCACCTGGTGCGCATCGCCGACGAGCAGCCCAAGCCCAACGCGGAGCGCCTGCGCGAGTACACCGACGCGCAGCTCCCCTCGCTGCGTCAGCAGTTGCTGCGCGGCGCGCCCATCGCCGTGGAGCTGGACGAGGCGGTGCTCGCCTTCGGCCTCGGCCGCCTGCGCGAGACGCTGGGCGCGGATGACCCCTTCGTGCGGCAGGTGCTCGGAACGGAGTCTCCGGAGTCCCTGGCCCGCTCGCTGGTGCGCGGCACGAAGCTGGGTGACGTGAAGACGCGGCAGGCCCTGCTGGATGGAGGCAAGGCGGCGGTGGAGGCGTCGAAGGACCCGATGCTGCTCTTCGCGCGCAAGGTGGACGCGGAGGCGCGCGCGGTGCGCAAGCGTTACGAGGACTCGGTGGAGGCGGTGCTCAAGCGCAACGGCGAGCGGTTGGCCAAGGCGCACCTCGCGGTGTACGGCACCTCCGGCTATCCCGATGCCACCTTCACGCTGCGCCTCAACGCCGGCCAGCTGAAGGGCTGGGACGAGAATGGCCGCCCCGTGCCGGCGCTCACGACGTTCGGCGGTGCGTATGCGCGCCACACCGGCAAGGAGCCCTTCAAGCTGCCGGACACCTGGATGAAGGCGAAGGGCAAGGTGCCGGACGCGACGCCGCTGGACATGGCCACCACCAACGACATCATCGGCGGCAACTCCGGCTCTCCCGTCGTGGACCGCGATGGACGCGTCGTGGGGCTCGTCTTCGACGGCAACCTGCACTCCCTGGGCGGCCGGTATGCGTACGTCCCAGAGACGAACCGCGCCGTGGCGGTGCACGGAGACGGCATCCTCGCCGCCCTGGAGCACGTCTACGGCGCCACGCGGGTGGTGAAGGAGCTGCGCGCCGCGAGCGAGGTCGCGACCCCACCCGCCAGGTAGGCCGGCGCCGGGTTTTCGCCGCCGGAGCCCTCCGGCGGTGGACCCCACCGGTTCCTCATGCTGTGAGAAGGCGATAGCCGGCGCGCCCGAGCCGAGGCGTGCCGGCGTTCAGTGTCCTTGCGGAAATCTCGCGGGGGCGTGTAGCAACGCCAGATGACTGGCCAAGGCGTGTCAGGGGCTCCAGGATAGAATGCGGCTTCCGGAGTGAAGGCCGGTCTTCCATGAGTTCCTTGCCAGCCCACGACATTCCACTCGGCACCGTCCTACGGGACACGTACGAGATTGCCGGCGTGCTCGGCCGGGGAGGCATGGGCACCGTCTTCCTGGCGCGTCATCTGCGGCTTCCGGGTCGGCAGGTGGCGATCAAGGTGCTGCGGCCGGACTCGAGCCTGGGGAAGGATGTCTATCTTCGCTTCCGGCGCGAGGCGGAGATTGCGTCGCGGCTGGGCCATCCGAACATCGTGGAGGTCATCGACTTCGACACGCTGGAGGACGGCTCGCCGTTCCTGGTGATGGAGCACCTGCGCGGGATGCCGCTGTCGCGGCGCATGCGCAAGGGCGCGCCCCTGACGCTGACGGAGGTGTACTCGATTGCCCGGCAGATGGGCTCCGCGCTCCAGGCGGCGCACGGCGCGGGGGTCATCCACCGGGACTTGAAGCCCGGCAACGTGTTCCTCGTGCCCATGGAGATCGCGGGCATGCCGGTGGAGCACGTGAAGCTGCTCGACTTCGGCATCTCCAAGATTCTCGATTCGAAGACGGTGCAGACGCAGGACGCCATCCTGCTGGGCACGCCGCAGTACATGGCGCCGGAGCAGGCCACGGGGAAGAACAAGGACGTGGACCTGCGCACGGACATCTTCTCGTTCGGGTGCATGGTGTACGAGATGCTGGCCCGCAAGCTGCCCTTCAAGGACGGGGGCATCCTGCCGGAGCTCATCTACCGCATCGTTTATGATCCACCGGAGCCCCTGGCCGAAGTGGCGCCGGAGACTCCCGCGCACGTCATCCGCGCCATCGAACAGGCGCTGGCCAAGCGCCCCGAGGACCGCTTCCCGGACGTGAGCGCCTTCATCGCCGCGCTCACCGGGACGCCGCTGCGCACCGTGACGCCGCCCGCGGACGTGCTGCTTCAGCCCGTCGTCGCGCAGGCCGCAGCGCACGTGCCCACGGCGACCGTGCAGCCCCGGCCCATCGCGTCGCCCCCGTCGAGGCCCGCCACGGTGGCCGCCGTGCCCCGCCGTCCGTCCCAGCACGCCGGGTCCCGCCGCTCCGCGCAGGGTGAGGCCGCCCAGTCGCCTGAAGCCTTGCGGCGCTCCGCGCAGGGTGAGTCCGCGCAGTCCGCTGAAGCGTCGCGGCGCTCCGCACAGGGTGAGTCCGCCCAGTCTCCTGATGCCTCGCGGCGCCCTGCTCACGGTGAGTCCGCGCAGTCTCCTGAAGCCTCGCGACGCTCCGCGCAGGGTGAGTCCGCGCAGTCCGCTGATGCGTCTCGACGCCCCGCGCAGCATGAGTCCGCGCAGTCGCCGGAGGCTTCGCGACGCTCGGCGCAGGCAGACGCCTCACGACCTTCGGAGGCTTCGGGCCTCATCGGGAAGTCGGTGCGTGTGTCGCCGCCGAAGGTCGTGTCCTCCGCTCCGCCCGCGCCTCCGGTGGCCGAGCCCGCGGCGGCGGTTCCGCTCGAGGTGTGGAGGCCCTCGGTCGCGAATGCCGCGCCGATGAGTCCGGACCCTTCGGAGCCCGACTCGGTCCCAGAGCCCCCGACGATTCGGTCCGCCTCGCGAGGTGTCCTGGCGGGCTCGCGCAAGGTCTGGGTCTGGATGGCGTTGGCCGCGGGCGTGCTCATCGCCGTGGGCGTGGGGTTCTCGCGGGTCCTGCCCTTCGCGTCGCGGGAGGACTCCGTGTCCGCCTCCGCCGACCCGGCGGCTCCGCCTGTCCAGGCGCCCGCGAGTCCCCCGGATGTAAATCCCACCCTGGCGAGAGAAGCCCCCGCGGACCCACCCAAGGAGAAGGCCGACTCGGACGGCGCGCTGGCGGTCGGCTCTCCGGAAGTCGCCCCTCCAGCGGCGGAGACGAGCGTGACCCCAGAGGTGAAGGCGAAACCCCGGGGCAACGGAACCCCACCGAATGACGCCGCTCGAAACCCCGTGGGCACCTCGCGTCCGACGCCCGAGGCGGAGCGGCGACGCAGCCCGGAGACCATCCAAGAAGGCGCGCTCGCGGACCTCGAACTGGCGGAGAAGGCGCTGGCGAGCGGAGACACCAGCGAGGCCCTCCACCTGGTGCGCCGCAGTCAGCGGTCGCAAGTCACAGGCGCCTCCTTCGCGCTGCTGACGCGGGTCCACTGCCGCCAGGGAGATTTGTCCAACGCGCGCACCGTCTGGCTTCGAGTTCCCACGGCGGAGCGCGCTCAGGTTCGCCAGTACTGCAAGCAGTACGATATCGCCCTGTGACGGCGGCGCCCGTGTCGGGCGTCCACGCGGGGCTCCACAAACAGGGGGCGTTGCTTGAGAGTCTTGTTGGCGTTGAGTGTCGTCATCGTCGTCGCGCTCGGATGTTCGCGGAGCGCGCGGCCCACCACCGAAGCACCAAAGCCGGAGGGCACGGGGCTCGTCTTCACGTCCGAGGGAGGGGACATCATCACCATCGTCCCGCTCCTGCCCGCCGAGCCCCGACGGGCCCTGGTCCAGTTCCACGCCCCGGGCGATGACCTGGACGGGAAGGTGGCGCTCCACAGCGTCGGTGACGACAACTCCTACTGGACGGACTGGCGCGGCAAGCGTCTGCGCCTGGTGCGACTGGCGCCGTCCCAGAAGTCGAACGGGAGGAACACCCTCAACCGCTTCGACAAGGAAGACCCCGTCACCCTCTACGCGAGCGAGGAGCGCTCGAAGAAGGTGGACGTCGAGGACGTGGTGGAGCTGTACCAGCGCCAGCTCGCCGACGGCACGCTCACCCGCGCCGCCGCATTCGACAAGGCGTTCTGGGCCGCATCCGAGGAGCGCGACCTGGCCGAGAAGGTGAAGACGCTCAACCAGACGTGCGGCTCGAACGTGGCCGTCCAGGTGGCCTGGGACACCGTCTCCGACAAGGAGCTGAGCGAGTACCCCATCGGCGCGTACTGCGCCGGGCCGCTCGAGGCCCTCGAGTTCCTGTGCCGGGGCTCGGAGGAAGCCCGGCGCACCGTGAAGAGCACGCTGAAGCGGGTGGAGTGCCGCAACGGCGCCAGCTACGGAGGCAAGGTCGAAAGCGGCGCGCTCCAGTGGACCATCGCCCCCGCCGCCGGCGGCATGGACACGGCTTCCTACGCCGACTTCTTCCTGGACCACCTGTGAGGCTCCATCCCATGTCCCTGGCCCATCGCCTCGCCCTGCTCCTGACGTTGTCGTCCACCGCCGTCCTGGCCCACGAGCCCCCCTGGGCGCGCGAGGACTCGCTGCGCAAGCGCATGCTCCTGGAGCGCACCGCCGTCTGCACCGACGGCAAGGGGCACTACGTCTCCTCGACGGAGGTCTTCGACAGCTCGCAGCCCCAGCTCTTCTACGGAGACGGCGCCACCTTCACCGAGATTCCCATCGCCCCCAACGTCGTCCGGCTCCCCACCGGCTCGTTCTTCGAGCCCCGCTTCTGGAACCCGGACCTGGAATCCAACGCGAATGGCGTGGACGCGCGCGCCTACTCCGTCGTCCAGGTGGACCCGAAGGAGGGCACCTGCTCGGTGCGCTGCGGCCAGCGCGCGACGGCCTTCAAGCTGCTGGCGACGGAGACCTCGCGCGAGCTGCTGCGCAAGGCGGCCTATACCCCCAGCCCCATGAAGTACGAGCCGTACGCCCTCCTGCGCGACACCAAGGGCGTCTACTTCCTGGTGGAGCGGGGCCGGCTCCAAGCCGAGCAGAAGAGCTTCCGCGTCTTCATCGGCCCCCGTGGCCGGATGAAGCAGCAGCAGATGGTCAACGTCGTCTCCGACTCGAAGGGGGAAATCTTCTCCACGAAGAAGGGAGACCTCCAACTGCTGCTGGACCGCGAGCTGCCGTCGCTCTGGGTGGAGAAGAAGGCCCGCCGCAAGCTGCGACAGGTGCCTGTCTCGGAGAACCTGGCGCTCATCTACAACGAGCTCGGCATCTACACCGGCGCCCGCCTGGGAACCCCCTGCGACGACCTGTGAGGCCCACCCCTCACCTGTCCTGAGAAGAACGCGCACCTGACTCACTGCGTTGGAGGTCGGACACCCGTGGAGTCCGACCTCCTGGGCTGTTTGTGCGTCGCGTCAGTGATGAATTATCCTGATGGAGTCGAGCAGAGTGGTTCAGTGTTCGTCCCATCGCTCCCCGGCCCTGACGCAGCGGGACTGAGAGCGAGCGGCCGTCGAAGCCGAGACGTCAGGAGCGAGGGACTTCACGCGATGCATGGCCGCGCCCGTCCGGGCGAGAGGTCATCCGGGGCCCGGTCCCAGCCGTGACGGGGGGCTCGGCTGGGACCGGGGACCTCGTCCTGGAGTAACGTTTTGGACAATTGGCATCGGGGGGAGGGGAGCTGAGCGATGGTGGTGGAGGAACCCGAGCCGGGCAAACTGTCGGCCATCCTGTTCACGGGCATCGAGGCCGCGGGACGCCAGTCCTGGCGTGACGAAGCGCTCCAGCAGGTGGTGCGCGACGAGCACGCCGTGCTGGTCCGCGAGCTGCTCCCGCGACACGGTGGCCGCGAGGTGAAGCGTCTGGAGGACGGCTTCCTGCTGGAGTTCGAGGGCGGGCTGGCCGCCGTGGACTTTGGCCTGGAGCTGCAGCGGGCGCTGGAGGTGCACAACGGGCTGGTGGCCGTGGAGCGCCGCGTGGTGATGCGCGTGGGCGTGCACCTGGGCGTCGTCGTGCACCGCGATGGCGAGGTGTTCGGCGAGGGCGTCAATCTGGCCGCGCGCATCGAGGCGCTGGCGCGGCCCGGCACCCTCTACGTCAGCGAGACGGTGGCGCGACAGGTGGAGGGGCAGCTGGAGTCCCCGCCGGTGCGCCTGGGCCGGGGCGAGATGAAGAACATCCGCCTGCCGGTGGCCGTGTATCGCATCGACCCGCCGGAGCACCGCCGTCGCCAGCCGTGGCTGTCGCGCGTGCGCTCGTTCCTGGGCCGCAACACGCCGGCGAACTGAAGCGCGGGCGTCCCGTGGCATGGAGCGCTACCGTGCGCGCCATGTCCCAGCTCACCCTCGTCGTTGCCTCGAAGAACTATTCCTCGTGGTCGCTTCGGCCGTATCTGGCGCTGGCCCACACCGGGCAGCCGTTCCAGGAGGTGGTCATCCCCCTGGACACACCGGACACGCGGGAGCTCATCGCCCGTCACTCCCCCACGGGCCGTCTGCCTCTGCTCAAGCACGGCGACGTGTCCATCTGGGATTCGCTGGCCATCTGCGAGTACCTGGCGGAGACGTTTCCAGAGGCCCGGCTGTGGCCCCAGGAGCGCGAGGCCCGCGCGGTGGCGCGCGCGGTGACGGCGGAGATGCACTCCAGCTTCACGAAGCTGCGCGAGCACATGGGGATGAACCTGCGCGCGCGCCGTCCGGGACAGGGCCGGGTGCCGGGCGTGGCCGAGGACATCGCTCGCATCCAGGCGCTGTGGACCGACTGCCGCGCCCGCTTCGGGCAGGGCGGGCCGTTCCTCTTCGGCCACTTCACCATCGCGGATGCCTTCTACACGCCGGTGGCCACGCGCTTCGTCACCTACGACGTGGCGCTGGAGCCGGTGTGCGCCGCGTACCGCGACACGCTCCTGGCCCAGCCCGCCTTCCAGAAGTGGGCGGAGGCGGGGCTGCGCGAGCCGCCCGTCGCGAAGTACGAGTGAGCCGCCGGCTTGGGCCTCAGTCCAGCCGGCCCTCGCGCACGCGGGCGAACAGCTCGTCGTAGCGCTCCTCCGAATAGATGCGCGCCAGCTCCGCGAAGCGGCCCTCGCGCAGCTGGCCCAGGTACTCGTACTTGGTGGAGTGGTAGCCAGCCACGCCCCACGCCAGCCGGGAGGCGTCCGCTCCGCCCCGGAAGACGGCGCCGGTGAGCACGCAGTCGCGCACCCACGCGGCCAGGCGCTGGATGACCACGGGCTTGAGCCTGCGCTGCTCGAAGTGGGCGCGCAGGGCCCACAGCAGCGCGTAGCGCTCCTCCTTGGCGCAGCGGCGCGCCACCGAGGTGGCGAAGCGGTGGTCGATGGGCGCCAGCACGCGCCCGCCCCGCATCTTCGGCAGGGCCTCATGGACGATGTGCCGCGCGTGCCACACGGCCTTCTCCCGCCGCACCAGCCGTGCGCGCCACTGCGTGCGGAAGAGGAAGCGGCGGCCTTCCATCTCCGCCCAGTCGCGCCGGGGCAGCCGGTAGACGTCGGCGTCGGGCGAGGAGCCCTTCCACGCGCGCAGCGTGTCCACGGCGCCGGGCTCCAGCGACTCGTCCGAGTCCAGGTAGAAGACGTAGTCGCACGGCGCCAGCGCGTTCACCGCGGCCACTCGCGCGGCGCCATAGCCCTTCCAGGAGTGTGGCACCGAGCGCGCCCCCAGGGAGCGCGCCAGCTCCCCCGAGCCGTCCGTGGCGCCGGAGTCCAGCGCCACCACGTCATCGCAGAGGGCCAGCAGGCCGCGCAGGCAGGGCTCCAGCGTGTCCTTGTTGTCGCGGTGCAGGACGTAGCCACCGAGCCTCATAATCCGAGCGCCTCGAGCTGGGTGTCGAAGGCGGCGGCGGTGGTGAAGAGCTGGCCGCGCAGGCCCAGCGCGTTGGCCGCGTCCACGAACTCCGCCAGGTCATCGAAGAAGGCGGCCTCTTCGGGAGCACAACCCGCGCGCTCCAGGGCGATTCGGTAGATGTCCGGCTCCGGTTTGACGCTGCCCACCTCGCAGCTCATCACCAGCGCATCGAAGCGCTGGAGCAGGGGCAGGCGAGGCCGCAGGTAGGCCGCGTGCAGCGCGTTGGTGTTGGACACCAGCACCAGCTTCACCCGACCCACCAGGGACTCCACCCGGGGGAGCACCGCATCGTGGGTGGTGAAGTGGCTGCTCCACAGGGGCGCGAACTCCGCCATGGGCAGCTCCAGGTTGAGCGCCCCGCACACGCTGCGGCGGATGCCCTCGGCGTCCAGGAGGCCCTTGTTGGCCGCGGTCCATCCCGCGCCCATCAGCCGCTGGGAGACTTCGTGCGCCTGCATCCGGGCACACGCTCCCAGCCTGGAGAACAGCAGCGCGTTGTCGTGGAAGACGAGGACGTTGCCCAGGTCCAACAGGACCGCCTTCACCGCCGCCATTCATTCTCCTCGTGCCGCGCGGCCCCGGGCGTCGCCCCACCGCTGACGCCCGGACTGCTGTTCCGGAAATTCCGGAAAAGGCCACGCTAGAGGAGGGGGACGCGTTCAGGCAAATCGCGGGCCGGCACGGTGGAGTAGTCCGAGCCCACGTCCAGCAACACCCGCTGTCGGACGCGGGTGCTCAGCGCCTTGCGCAGCCGCCCGAGGAATTCCGGGGGCGCGGCGATGACGAGCTTGTCGAAGGCGTGGCGGTCATGCCCCTTGTCCAGGACGCCGGACAGCTCCCGGGCGAACCGCTCGTGCTCCAACTCCTTGCGGCCATTGGGCTCATTCTCACCGGGGGGCCCATGCAGGGTGCCGGCGTTGGGGTTGTCTGGCTGGTCGCGCAGGTCATCGCCCTTGGCCCTGCTCTCCTCGTGGTGGAACTCCTCGACCAGACTCCAATCCTTCTCCGCCTTCGCGTCCGTCGCGAAGAGCCTTGCCCGGCTCGCGTTCCCCACAAGAATCCAGAGCTTTGCGTCCGCCATGTGTCACGCCTCCTTAGGATGGGAGATGAGGACCCACGCGACACCCGGCAAGCTTCCGGCCCCGAGCCGCTTCCCCTTCGTGCGCAGGGCAGGCGGCCATGTCGCACAGGGTTGACACCCACCCCCAGACCCACGGTGTCTGGAATCTGACCGATCATTCCGTTGGGAATGGCAAAGGAGTAGAACGGCGGGATGCGCATTCCCGTCGTTCTGCCTGTCGCCATGCTGGCGCTCGCGCTGCTGGCCCGTCCCGCGCGGGCTCAGGAGCAGGGCGGCCTGGGGCTGGACCTCAGCTCAGAGACCTCCTCCCAGGAGTCCCCGTCGGAGCAGCCGGGCGGACAGGACATGGGGTTGGACCTGCGAGCGGAGGACGAGAACGCCGTGTCGCTGACACCGCGTTTCGTCCTGCTCGGGTTGGACACGCCAGAGCGCGCGGGCTCGCAGCAGGCGTCGGTGTGGCTGCGGGAGCTGGCGAAGGGCGCGATGTCGTCCGGCATGGTGGCCTTCGGCGCGGGCCCCCGGGAGGTGCGCGAGCGACTGGAGGCGAACTACGACGCGGCGCTGCGCTGCTCGCAGGCGTCGTGTCTGGCGGAGCCGGCGGAGTCGCTGGACGCGGACCTGCTGACGACGGCTCGGCTGTCGCTGGAGGACGCGGGCTGGACGCTGCGCGCGTGGACGTACGACAGGGACAAGGGCGTGGTGCACGAGGACGTGGTGTCGGGGCGCAACCCGAAGGACGCGGCCTTCCAGCAGGAGGCGGCCACCAAGCTGGGCAATCGGATGATGGCGCTGGGCCGCCCGCGCGCGCTGCTGAAGGTGAGCGTCAACGTTCCCACGGCGGTGGTGAAGGCGGGCGAGCGCATCCTCGGCGTGGGAAGCGTGGAGGCGCGCCTGCCGCCGGGCACCGTGCAGGTGGAGGTGTCCGCGGATGAGTATGCGTCCTTCACGCGGACGGTGACGCTCAAGCCCGGTGGGCGCGAGGAACTGGAGGTCCGCATGGAGATCTCCGGCCCGGCGCCGGAGGGTCCCGAGGACGCGGTGGCCCGACAGGTGGCGAAGCGCGGTCGCGGCACGCCCATCTACAAGCGGCCGGCGTTCTACACCGCGCTGGTGGGCCTGGCGGCGGTGGGCGTGGGCGCGGTGCTGGGCAAGGGCGCCAAGGACGTGGAGGGCCGGGCGAAGGACGCGGATGGAGACGGGATGCTGGATGTGTCCCGCAAGGAGCGGCTGGATGCGCAGTCGCAGGCGAACCTCGCCACGGCGCTGCTCATTGGGGGTGGCGCGGTGACGGCGGGCAGCGTGACGTGGCTCTTGGTGGTGCCCTCGCGCAGCGAGGCGCCGACGCCCGCGGGCACGGTCAGCGCGGGCGCGGCCACGGCGGTCCATGTCGTCGTCGGCGGGAGCTTCTGAGCTTTATGAAGACCTTCAATTCCTGGCTGCGAGCCTTCGCCGCCCTGCTGCTGGTGTCCGGCGCGGCGGGCTGCAAGGTGGAGTTCCCCGACAACGCCGCCTACACCTGCGCGGTGGAGGCGGACTGTGGTGGGGACGGTTATCTGTGTACGGCGCTGCCCAACGGGGGACCCAAGTACTGTTGTCTCCCGGAGCCCGACGAGAAGTGCAACGGCGTGGACGACGACTGCGACGGCGCGGTCGACGAGCTGGAGGCGGCGTGCTTCTCGGGTGCCGCCAGCCTGCGCAACGTAGGCGCGTGCCGCGATGGCCAGTCCGTCTGCACCCGTGAAGGCACGGTGGCCTGCGTGGGCGATGTGCTGCCCGCCGGCGAGCGCTGCAACAGCGTGGATGACGACTGCGACGGTCAGGTCGACGAGGACTTCGACCGGATGACGGACCCGTTCAACTGCGGCACCTGCGGCACGGCGTGCACCGCGCAGCAGAACTGCGTGGAGGGCCAGTGTCAGAAGCGCACGGAGCTCGACTGCGGCAACGGCATCGATGACAACCGGGATGGCCCGGCCGACTGCGCGGACCGCGACGACTGTGACAACCAGGCCTGCGGCGCGGGCTGCACCTGCCAGAACGGGAAGAAGACCGAGACCGGCTGCGGCAACGGCGTGGACGACGACGATGACCGGAGCATCGACTGCGCGGACCGCGACGACTGCGACGACCAGTCCTGCGGCGCCGGCTGCGTGTGTGACCAGGGCCGCAAGGCGGAGTCGCTGTGCACGCCCGACAGCGCGGACGAGGATGGCGACGGCCAGCTCAACTGCAACGACACCGACTGCGAGCGCAGGGAGTGCGGTCCCGGACTGGCGTGTCGTGGCATCAATTGTGTCGAGGGCGCGTGCGGCAACGGGAACGACGACGACACGGACGGACAGACGGACTGCGCGGACGTGGACTGTGGCGGTCAGTCGTGCGGCATGGGCTGCACCTGTCTGGCGTCGGCGAAGACGGAGTCGGACTGCACCGACCGCCTCGACAACGATGGCGATGACAAGATCGACTGCTTGGATCCGGACTGTGCCAGCCAGCGCTGCGTGGCCGGTGAAGTGAACGCGGTGTGCATCAGCGAGAAGTGCGCGGAGCAGAACTGCCGCGACGTCACCGACAATGACGGTGATGGACAGATGGACTGCGCGGACCGCGATGACTGCGACTACGTCACCGTGGCCAGCAACGGCGCGACGGTGACGGTGATGTGCACCCAGGGGGCCGCGAAGGAAGTCCAGTGCTCCAACGGCCAGGATGACGACGGCAATGGGGCGATTGACTGCCAGACGGGCAACGCGGACGCCAACTGCGTGAGCGGCGAGTGCGGGCGCGGCTGCAGCTTCCAGAACTGCACGCGCCGGGAGACCCTTTGCTCGGATGGTCGTGACAACGACGGCAACAACGGCCTGGACTGCGCGGACTCCGACTGCAACAACCAGTCGTGTGGCACCGGCTGCGTGTGCAACGGCGGCGCGCGTCGGGAGACCATTTGCAGCGACGGCGTCGACAACGATGGCACCAACGGCATCGACTGCGCGGACTCCGACTGCAACAACCAGTCATGCGGTACCGGCTGCGTGTGCAACGGCACCACCCGCAAGGAGACCGTCTGCGACGACCTCGTCGACAATGACGGCAACAACGGCCAGGACTGCGCGGACACCGCGGACTGTCCGAACAACACGGCCTGCACGCGCATGGTCGGAAGCAACCGCGTGCCGGGTGTCTGTCAGGCGGGCTCCTGCACCTGAGCACCTCCCTGGAGGTGGGGGTTTCCCGGCCCCGCCTCCCGTCTCATCCTTCCTCTCCGCGAGTCGCAGTCGTGATCCTCTCCCTGACGTCCCAAAGCCCGGTGAGCGAGCCTGTCCGGTGGAGGACGGCGCACGAGGCGTGGGCGCGTCCGTGCGGGCTGACCTCTCCTGCGCGGGGAGAAGGGTCTTCGAGGACCTCGGATGCGTCGTCTCCACAGGGAGGGAACGGCGCTGACGTTGGATGGAAGACAGAGGGCCCGGTGTGGGTTGCCGTTGCTCCTGAGCATGGAGAGTTCTTCACACCATGGGCAACGATGACCTCTTCGCGCAGACCCTGCTGTCCGGTCGTGGAGGCTCCATGAGCGGAGAGCCCCGGATGGGCGAGGAGCTGCGGGAGGGCTTCGTGCTGGGCAGCTACCAGCTGGAGACGTTCCTGGGTGAAGGCTCCATGGGGCGGGTGTTCCAGGCGCGTCACGCGCGGCTGGGGCGGCAGGTGGCCTTGAAGGTGCTGAAGCCGGAGCACGCGCGGGACGGCGGCTTCGTGCAGCGCTTCTTCCAGGAAGCCCGCACCGTGAATCAAATCAACCACGAGCACATCGTGGAGATTTTCGACTTCGTGGACGAGGGCGAGGGTGGCCACGTCTACTGCGTCATGGAGCTGCTGCGGGGCCAGGGGCTCGGCGTGCTCTTGAAGCAGGAGCCGCTGTCGCTCGCGCGCATCCAGCGCATCGCCGTGCAGGTGTGCGCGGCGCTGGGCGCGGCCCACCAGGTGGGCGTGGTGCACCGGGACATCAAGCCGGACAACCTCTTCCTCACCCAGCGCGCGGGCCAGCCGGACTTCGTGAAGGTGCTGGACTTCGGTGTGGCCAAGCACCTGTCCTCCGAGGGGGCTCCCACCGGCACGCTGGACGGGACCATCATCGGCACGCCGGCGTACATGTCCCCGGAGCAGGCCGCGGGCCTCTCGGTGGACGCGCGCTCGGACATCTACGCGGTGGGCAACATCTTCTACGAGATGCTCTGCGGGCATCCGCCCTTCCAGGCAGAGGCCTTCGGGCAGCTGGTGGTGCAGATCATCACGCAGCCGCCGCCGCCACTGCCCTCGCACCTGCCTTCGGGTGAGCCGTTGCCGCCCCAGCTCACGGAGCTGGTGATGCGCTGCCTGGCGAAGGAGCCGGAGGGGCGGCCCCAGTCGCTCGCGGAGGTGACGACGGGGTTGTTGCTGCTGCCCGTCCAGGTGCCCACGTCGCCGGAGGCGGTGGCCGCGATGGAGTTGTCCGAGCGGCCCACGCGGCGGATGTCCGTCGTTGGAGCGGGGCGTCGCCGCGCGGTGATGCTGGCCGGTGGAGGCGCGCTGGCGCTGCTGACGGGCGCGCTGCTGTGGACGGGGCTGGGTGCGGCGGATGCGCCCGTGCTCGCGCAGGCGCCGGTGTCCGTTGTCTCGCCGGAGCGGAGGGTCGAGCCCAGGAAGTTGGAGCTGTTGCCTCCCGCGCCCGTGCAGCCCGGAGTGACGCTCACCGTGCACTCCTTCCCGGAGGGGGCGCAGGTGGTGCGGTCGGACACGGGTGAGGTGCTGGGCATCACCCCGCTGGTGCGCGAGCTGCCGCGCCGCGAGGTGCCGCTGAGTCTGCGCGTGGAACTTGCGGGCTACGTGTCGTCGGAGCGCTCGGTGCGGCTGGATGCTCACACCGAACTGGAAGTGCCGCTCGCCAAGTCCCTCACGGCGCCAAAGCCGGCCGCGAACGCGAAGAAGGCGAGCCGGAACGCGACCGCGCCTCGCAAGGGTGCGCGCGCCGCGAGCGCCGCCCCCGCATCACGTTGAGCGCGGACCGCCGGGCTCCTGCTTCACGCAGCGGCACCGAGGTCTCCCCGCCTCAGCGCGAGGCGGCCGTCTGCGCCAGCACCTGCGCGGCGATGCGGGAGATGCGCTCGTCGAAGCCGCTCGCGTCGTGGAAGGTGAGGCGCACGTCGCCCACTTCCAGCTTCGCGCCCGGACTCAGCACGGTGCCCTCCTCGGGGAGTTCCTGCCCATCCAGCTTCACCGGACGGGCATCCGCCACCCTCGCGACGTGCCAGCCCGCGTCGGGGCGGGGCGTGAGGATGAGCTGCTCCCGCGACACCGTGGCGTCGTTGATGACCAGCGCGTTGTTCGAGGCGCGCCCCATCCGCATGGGGCCTCGCTCGGCCAGGGCCACCAGTTCGAAGCACATGGCGTCCCCGGCGGGCAGGCAGTCCCGCAGGTCCGTCAAGGGCAGCCGAGTGGCACCCACGTTCCCCTCCGTCGTTTCGGGGACGTTCCACGCGCCTGCCTCCCACACCAACCAGGGGTGTGGGTACTTGGCGCGAAACTTCTCCTTGAGAGCCATGTGCTGCCTCACGAGCAGCGAGAGCAGCAGAGCGCGTGCCATGGGTAACTCATAACCTCTTCGGGGCCCGCCAGGCGCGAGAAGGTGGGTTTGGGTGTCCACGAATGGTCGGAATCCAGGCGAGGAGGCCCCTCTCGCGCCCGGGCGGGAGCCTGTAGTACACCCGCGCCCACATATGTCTGGAGGTCCCATGCGTCGCCTGCTGCTCGCCCCGTTGTTGCTCCTCGTCCCCGCCTGCAAGGGTGAAACCGCGAAGGACGTCACTGCCGCGGTGGTGGGCAAGACGGTGGAGGTCGCCAAGGGCGCGGGCAGCGGCGTGGTGGAGGGCATGAAGGAAGGCCGCAAGGGCGCGGTGAGCACGGATGGCTCGCGCACGCTGTCCGCGGCCGACGAGGTCCACGCCAACACGGAGCTGTCCGTGCTGGAAGTGAAGGCGTCCAGCGGGGGCGGGGTGGAGGTGGTGCTGGCCGTGACGAACAAGACGGCCGAGCCGCTGCACCTGCTGGGCCTCCAGGAGGGTGGCGGCGCGCAGTTGCTGGACAAGGACGGCTTCGCCACGCCGCTCCAGGCGCGCTCTCCGGGACAGGCCGCGGACTCCATCAAGGTGCCGCCCTCGGTGAAGGTGAAGGCGAGCGTCTTCTTCGATGGCGAGGCCGACAAGGCCGCGAAGGTGCGGCTGTGGGGGCGCGAGTTCACGGTGTCGGGCACCGCCACCGCCGCCACGCCCCAGCCCTGACGCTGGTTCCCTCCAGCCACTGGAGACGTTGATGCGCCGTCTGTCCGCCGTCCTGCTGTGCGCGACGCTGCTGTCCGCCTGTGATGACTCCGAGGGCGCGGCGTACGTGCCACCTCCGCCCTTCACCCAGACGTATCCGGATGGGGGCGTCTCGCCGGACGGCGGCTCGGGGCCGGAGACCTGGGCCTGTCAGCGCTCGGCGGTGGTGCGCGGCGCGCCCATCTCCCTGTGGGTGAACCTGCAACTGGCGATGAGCCGCGCCACCTCACCCGAGGTCCGCACGGCGGCCATCGACCAGTTCGTGGCGGATGTGGCGGCGCAGGGCGGCACGCCGCTGGTGAGCGATGCGCGCTCGGGCCGGCAGCGGGTGGTCTTCTTCGCGCGTGGCGACTCCGCGCGCGACACGTCCGTGGCTGGCGACTTCAACGAGTGGTCTCCCACCGCCACGCCGCTGGCGCAGGTGCGTGACACGGACCTGTTCGTCGCGGAGGTGGACATCCCGCGCACGGGGCCGCACCCGTACAAGTTGGTGAAGGGTGGAGGCTTCTTCGAGGACCCTCGGGCGAAGCACGTGGTGTGGGACCGCCTCAACCGCAACGCGGTGGGCCAGTTCAACTCGCTCGTCTATCCGGACGCGCAGGACGCGACGAAGGGGCGGCTCACCGCCTGGTACGGCGTGCGCGCCACGGTGCTCGGGGATGCGCGCGACGTGTTCGTCTACACGCCGCCGTCCTACGACGGCCCGGAGTGCCCGACGCTGCCGGTGATGTACGTGCACGACGGCAACGAGAGCATCACCCGCGAGTCCTTCGTGGACGCGGCGGACGCACACTACAAGGCGCGGCCCCAGGACGCGGCGGTGCTCGTCTTCGTGGCGCTTCCCACGCAGGACGTGCGGCTGGCGCAGTACACCTTCGCGCCCGCGCGCGCCCCGGGCTGGCCCGCGCCCAAGGGTGATGAGTACCTGGCCTTCCTGAAGGATGACCTGATGCCTCGCGTGGAGGCGGGCTTCCGGGTGAAGACGGGTCCCCGGGACACGGGCATCTTCGGCGCGTCACTGGGGGGACTCATCTCCGTGTACGCGGGCTTCCAGTTCCCGGAGAAGTTCGGCTTCGTGGGCACCCAGTCGGGGACGTTGTTCTGGCCGCACGACGGTGAAGTGGACCGGGACGACGGCAACGCCATGGTGCTGCGCGCGGGGCAGGAGCCGGTGGTGCCGGTGCGCTTCTACGTGGACCACGGCTCGCCGGCGACGGGCTGCACGGACGACGGCGAGCAGGGCTCCGACGACTGTCAGTCCAACCTCCAGTTCCTCGCGGCGCTGAAGAGCCGGGGCTATGACGTGGCCCACGTGCACGAGCCGAGCGGGCAGCACGACTGGTCCTTCTGGAAGAAGCGCCTGCCGAAGCTGCTCTGCGTGTTCCGCAACACCGACGCGAAGGTGTGCGGCCTCTAGGGCTTCAGAGTCTGGCGGCGATGGCTCGGGCCAGTCGGCCTGGGGCCTCGGGGTCCAGTGACAGGAAGAGGGAGGGCTCGGTGACTTCCACTTCCTGCAGGCGCGTGACGCCTTCGTTGTCAGTGGCCACGTCCACGCGGGCGTAGAGCAGCGGCTGGCCGATGGCCTCCAGCACGCGCTCGGCCAGGCGTGACTCCTCGCGATTGTCGGGCGTGAAGACGGTGGGCTGGGCGAAGCCCCGGGGCGCGGACTTCAGCGTGGGGGGCCGGCGCACCGCGTGGCTGAAGGCGCCGTCGAAGGAGATGTAGCTGCGCTCGCCCTCTGTTTCGAAGGCGGTGAGGTAGGGCTGCACCATGAGCTCGCACTCGGCGGCCAGCTCCGTCACGAGCTGAGTGGCGGCGGCGGCTTCGGCGCGCGGAAGAATGTGTGTCTTGAGTGCGCCCGCGGACACGGCGGGCTTGAGGACGACGGCGTCCCAGCCGCGCGACTTCACCAGGGCGCCGACGTCGAGCGTGCCGCCGCGCTCCACCCAGACGGTGGGCGTGACGGGGATGCCCTTGGCCTCCAGCTCGCGCAGGTAGAACTTGTGCGTGTTCCAGCGCAGCACGTCGGCCGGGTTGTGGAGCTTCGTGAGGCGGCCGACCTTCTGCGCCCAGGCGACGAAGGTGTCGCGGCGCAGGTGGCTGTCCCAGGTGGTGCGCACGACGGCCATGCGCACGGTGCGGAAGTCCACCGTCGGGTCGTCCCACACGACAGGCCGCGCATCCAGTCCCAGCGCATTCAGGGCGGGAAGCAGGGGAGCGTCGAAGGCGTCGAGCTCCGGCAGGTCGGCATAGGTGAGGACGGCCACGTCCATGGTGTGTTGCTCCCGGTGAGGCGTGCGCGCCCTAAGTAGCGCGAAGGTGCCGAGCGCGCAGGGATTTTGAGTGAAGGGGAGGCTGTCGCACGGCGATGCCTGGAGCGTGGTTGCTCGAGCAGGGAGGCTGCGAGCGCGGTGGCGCGATGCTCGGCGGGGGTGGGCCTCGGGGATGGCTGTGCCGGGCGCGGTGGCTGGTCGCGCCTCGACGTGCATCAGGCCGGGCGAGCGGTGGCGGGGGCACGAGGCGGCGCCTGTCCGCCCGCATCACTGGCCTTGTCCTTCTGGTTGCGTTCTTGCGCCTCACGCAACGCGTGCGCGAGCAGCGCCTGTCCTCGGGGATAGGGCGCGGCCTCACCGCCTATCGCGAGCATTTGCTGTCGCAGCAGCGCGCCGCTGGCCGTGCGTTGCTCGGGCCGCTTCTCGAGCAACCCCATCACCGCCGCGTCCAGCTCGGGCGGCACCTCCGGGTTGAAGTGCGAAGGCGGCGCCAGCTCCTGGTCCAGCGTGGCGCGCAGCAGCGCTTCCTGCGTGGAGCCCTGGAGCGCGCGTCGGCCCGTGAGGGCCTCATGCAGCGTCAGTCCCAGCGCGAAGAGGTCCGCGCGCCCATCGAACGGCCGTCCCGCCGCCTGCTCGGGCGCCATGTAGCCCAGCTTGCCGCGCACACTGCCCGCCGCCGTGAGCTGCGAGCGCGCCGAGTCCCGCGCAATCCCGAAGTCCGACAGCTTCGCTTCCCCGAAGCGGGACACCAGCACGTTGGGCGGGTTGAGGTCCCGGTGGACCAGCCGCAGCGGCTGTCCATCCGCGCCCGTGCGGCGGTGCAGATAGTCGAGCGCCGCCGCCAGCTCCGCGCCCAGGAAGGTCACCGCCGCCACCGGCAGCGGCCGGCGCGACAGCCCCCGCATCAGCGAGCTGAGCGGCATGCCATCCACGAACTCCATCGCCAGGAAGTACGTGCCGCCATGCCGCCCCAGGTCGAACACCTGGACGATGTTGGGATGGTTGAGCGACGAGCACAGCTCCGCCTCCCGGCGGAACATGGTGACGAACTCATCGTCGTCCGCGAACGAGGGGAGGATGCGCTTGAGGGCCACCTGCTTCTGGAAGCCACCCTCCGGGCAGTACGTGGCCCGGTACACCTCCGCCATGCCTCCGGCGCCCACGCGCTCGTGCAGCACGTACTTGCCCATGACCTCCTGCTCACGCAGAGCGGACAGCGCCCCCCGTGTCAGCTGGAGGAAGTGCCTCGCCAGCGTGGCGGTGAAGACCCCCGCGGCCACGAAGAAGAAGGCCCGCGTGGCGATGAAGCGCGGCGTCAGCGTGATGAGCGCCGACTCCGGCAACAGCGGCTGGACGAAGAGGAAGTAGATGCCCAGGTACTCGGCGGCCACCAGGATGCCCGCAGCCAGCGCCAGCCGGGGATTGCTGCGCAGCGTCGCGAGCGTAATCAGCGTGGGCCAGATGACCAGCGTGGGCGCCGTGAGCGCGTAGATGGGCCCCTGGAAGCGCAGGTCGAACGCCAGCACCACCGCGGGGATGCTGACCTCAATCGCCACGTTGAGCCAGGGAATCGCCGGGTGGAACGCACCCGAGCGCAGCACGCGCCACAGCGCCGTGTAGTAGAGCGCCAGCACCGCCGACAACCCCATGAGGGCCTGCGTCAAGCCCCAGCCAATCGAGGGCCCCAGCGCCGCGGCCACCACCACCGACGCGCCCGACAGGCCCGCCATGAAGCGCGCCACCGACAGCTCCCGGGCCTGCGCATCGCGTCGTAGGTGTCCGTCCAGGAAGCGGGAGACGGGGCTCGTCAGGGTGTGCGCGGTCATCGGTCGTCCCACTCTACAAAAAGCTGGGAACTCGACACGGCCCCCCAGCCCTCCAGCCCGCATCTGGCTCGTGGGGTCGTCCTGACTACAGGTATTTCGCGGCGGGGCCCCGGGGTCGCCTGTCGCTGAAATGTTTCACGAGCTACTCTCCGCGCGTGTCGAGGACGTACCGCCTCACCCCAGGCCGGTGTCCCCGGGAGACCCACGAGATGCGAAAGTTCCCTCGCTTGCTGCTGGCCGCGCTCGCCGCGGTGTTGCTGTCCCACGTTGGTTGCTCTGGCGACGACAGGCCGGAATGTGAGGGCGCGAGCTGCGTCGCCCCTGCCGTCTGCGGCAACAGCGCCAAGGAAGAGGGCGAGCAATGCGACGACGGCAACAGGGTCAGCGGCGACGGCTGCGACGCGGACTGTACGGTGACGCCCGAGGTGGAGAAGCCCGTCTGTGGCAACGGGAAGCTGGAGGGCACGGAGACGTGCGACGACGGCAACGCGGCGGACGGTGACGGCTGTCAGGTGGACTGCTCGCTGACGCTGACCCGCTGCGCGGCGGCGGACGTACCCCCGCTCGCGGATGGGGCCACGTGCGCGGTGACGAAGGCCGGCAATGGCGCGCGCCTCTTCACGGGCGTCGTGCTGAAGGACGGCGAGACGCTGGTGGGCGGCCAGGTGATGGTGAACCCCCAGGGCGTCATCACCTGCGCGTCGTGTGACTGCTCCACCGAGGATGGCGCCGCTGAAGCCACCCACATCTCGTGCCCGACGGGTGTCATCTCCCCGGGCCTCATCAACCCGCACGAGCACGTCACCTTCCAGAACGGCCCCTACGCGTGGACGGACGAGCGCTACGAGCACCGGCTGGACTGGTTCCGGGGCCTGGGCAACCACACCCGCGTCGCCAACAGCACCCGGTCCGCCGCGGACTCGGTGGGCTTCATCGAGCTGCGCCACCTGCTCTCGGGCACCACGTCCATCGCGGGTGTGGGCGGCGTCGCGGGCCTCCTGCGCAACCTGGACCAGGTCCCCGTGACTCGTCAGGAGGGCATGGACATGTGGGTCGCGGTCTCGGACACCTATCCGCTGGGGGACCAGGAGACGGACCTGAGGGCGGATGACTGTACCTATGCGCGGATGCCGAGGACGTCGAGCCTGTCCAAGGTCGCCGCCTACCTGCCGCACCTGGGCGAGGGCATCAGCACGGAGGCCTACAACGAGATTCGCTGCGTGTCCGTGGCGCCCAATGACGTGCTGCAGCCGCGCACGACGCTCATCCACGGCATCGCGATGACGGCGCGCGAAATCACGCTGATGGCGGACCGGGGCACGGCGCTCATCTGGTCGCCGCGCTCCAACCTCACGCTGTACGGCGACACCGCCATGGTGTCCGCGTACAAGCGGCTGGGCGTGAGCATCTCGCTGAGCACCGACTGGGCCCAGTCCGGCTCCATGAACATGCTGCGCGAGCTGAAGTGCGCGGACACGCTAAACACCGTGCAGTTCGCCCGGACGTTCAGCGACGTGGACCTCTGGAAGATGACGACGGCCAACGCCGCGGAGGCGGTGGACATGCAGAGCCGCGTGGGCCGCCTCGCGCCGGGCAAGCTGGGCGACCTGGCCATCTACTCGCTGCGCACCCACGCCAGCTCGCCGCACCGGGCGGTCATCTCCGCCGAGCCCGCCGATGTCGTGCTGACGATGCGCGCCGGCAAGGCCCTCTACGGCGACCAGACGCTGGTGGGCGCGCTGAAGGCCGAGGCGGAGGCGTGCGACGCGATGGACGTGTGCGGCACCGCCAAGACCGTCTGCCTCCAGTCGGAGCTGGGCAAGAACCTGGAGGCGCTCAAGGCCGCCAACCCCGTGGGCTATCCGCTGTTCGCCTGCGGCGTTCCCCAGGGCGAGCCTGTCTGCGTGCCCCGCCGCATCTCGAACAACCCGGACTTCCCGGCGTCGGTGCGCGGCTCGAACGTCTACTCCGGTGAGAGCAAGGTGGATGACCCGGATGGCGACGGGTTGCGCAACTCCATCGACAACTGCCGCACCATCTTCAACCCCATCCGTCCCATGGACGGCGGCAAGCAGGCCGACTCGGACAACGACGGCGTGGGCGACGCGTGCGACCCGTGCCCGCTGGCGGCGAACACCTCCGCGTGTACGCACGTCGTCGTCGGCGATGATGACCAGGACGGGTTCCCGACGTGGCAGGACAACTGCCCCTTCACGTCCAACCAGGACCAGGCGGACCAGGATGGAGATGGCAAGGGCGATGCGTGCGACGTGTGCGCCGCGACGCCCAACGCGGGCCACCTGGGCTGCCCGTCCAGCATCCATGCGCTGAAGACGCGGGAGGATGGACGCCTGCCCCTGGAAGGGCGGCCGGTGTCGTTCAACGACGTCATCGTCACCGCCGTGGTGAAGGGCGCCGCGACGGTGGAGGGCTACTGGCTGCAGGTGCACCCGCTGCCGTCGGGAGCGAGCGTGGAGAACTCGGGCATCTACGTGTACGCGCCCAAGGGTGACCTCGCGGTGGGAGACCGGCTGGACATCGTCACCGCGACGCTGACCCTCTTCAACGGGCTGCCGGAGCTGGTGGACGTGAAGTACGTCCGGCGCAGCGCTGGCAACCCGCTGCCGGCGCCGGTGCCCGTCACCACGGCGGACATCCGCACCGGAGGCCCGAGGGCCGAGGCGCTGGAGGGCGTGCTGGTGGAGGTGTACGACGTGAGCACCACGAGCACGGTGGACAACTTCAAGCAGTTCTTCGTCAACGAGAGCGGCAACACGTCGCAGCCCGGGCTGATGGTGGACGACCTGGCGTACACCTACGCGGACCCGACGCTGGGGACGCGGTTCGGCGTGCTGCGCGGTGTGCTGACGTTCAGCTTCAGCGACTCCAAGGTGATGCCGCGCAGCATCGCGGACCTGAAGCCGCCCATGCCGTCGTTGACGGGCTTCGGGCCGGGCGACGGGTTCGTCCGCCTGGGCGAGACGGGCGCGGTGAGCACCTTCCCGCAGGCGCTGACGGTGACGCTGTCCGGCACCTACTCGGAGCCGCTCGACATCTTCATCACCTCCAGCGACAGCAGCGCGCTGCGCGTGGCCAACGGACGGGTGACGGTGCCCGCGGGTCAGAGCGCAGTGGAGGTGAAGGTGGAGCCCCTGGCCCCGGCGGCGAACGTGACGCTGACCGCGTCGCTGCGAAACACCACCCGCCAGGCGTCGTTCCGGGTGCTGGGCGCGACGGAGCAGCCCGCCATCACCGGGCTGACGCCTTCCGAGGCGACGGTGGTTCCGGGGGGCTCGGTGAGCTTCGCGGTGGCGCTGGACCGTCCGGCCCCCGCGAACTCCACCATCGCATTGACCGTGAATCCCACGTCGGGCTTCGGCACGCTCACTCCGGTGGACGGGGCGCTGACGGTGGCGACGAACGCGATGGAGGCGACGTTCACCCTCACTGTCGACGAAACGGCCACGGGCCCCACGGGCACCGTGACGGCGGAGCTGGGCGCCAGCAGCGCGACTTCCACGGTGACGGTGGACCTGGTCTCCCCGAGGTTGTTGGGCATGACGCCCACGGGGCCGGTGGTCGTCCGGTACGGGTTGACGCAGGAGTTCCGGGTGACGCTGTCCTCGGCGCCGACGGCGGACCTCGCGGTGGCGCTGGCCGCCACGCCGGGCGCGGGTGTCACGCTCTTCGGCACGGTGCCGGCCACGGTGACGGTGCCCGCGGGTGCGACGGAGGCCACGTTCCTCTTCACCGCGGATGCGCGGGGCGAGGGCGAGGGCACGGTGTCCGCGTCGCTGCTCGGTGTGCGGCGGACGTCGGCCGTCACGGTGACGCCGCCGCCCGCGCAGCTCGCCTCGCTGACGCCCGAGACGGCGTCGGTGTACTTCGGGGCGAAGCAGGCCTTCACGGTGACGCTGGACCGCAGGGCGGCCGTCGGTGGCGCCGTCGTCACGCTGGCGGTGTCCTCGGCCACGCTGGGGTCGCTGCCCGCGGAAACGGTGACGGTGCCGGAGGGACAGACGAGCGTCCAGGTCCTCTTCACGGCGGGGACCGAGGCCCTGAGTGGCACGGTGTCCGCGACGTACGAGGGCGTGACGAAGACGGTGGCCATCACCACGGTGCCGCGCCCGGCCATCAACCACCTGGTCATCAACGAGGTGGACTACGACCCGAAGGGCACGGACACGACCGCGAACAAGGAGTTCGTGGAGATCTACAACCCCACGGCTTCGGCCATCTCCCTGGTGGGGGTGTACCTCGTGTTCGTCAATGGTTCGCCAGCGGTGCCGGCGAGCTACGAGAAGATCGACCTCGCGAGCGTCGTCACGCTGGCACCGGGTGAGTACCTGGTGGTGGGCCCCGCTGCCATCGTGGATCCGCTCGCGGGTCAGGCGGGAATCAAGACGCTGCTGTCGACGAAGGCCATCCAGAATGGTGGCAGCAACTCCACTCCCACGGCGGACGCGGTCGCCCTCTTCGACAGTGCCACGGAATCCATCCTCGATTCGCTCGCCTACGAGGGGCCCGTCAATCAGGGCACCATCGCGGGCGTGGCGAACAAGCGGTTCGACTTCACGGAGGGGCCGCGGAGCACGGCGGCGTTGGCGGACATCGACACGACGGAGGGGACGCTGGCGCGCGGCGCGGACAGCTCCGACACGAACGACAACCTGGATGACTTCAGGTTCACCACCACGCTGACCCCCGGCAGGCAGAACATCATCACCCCACTGCCGTGACACCCCGCGCGGCGTCGAGCCGCGTGACACGGTGAGAAGTTGCTCGGGCGGCTCCCGCGATGTCGGGGCCGCCCGAGCCTTTTCGAGGGACGTGGATGGCCACGTCGAGGTTCTCAGGGACGAGGCGCGGGAGCGACAGCGCCGCCCCTGGTGGCGCTTCTGGGGTTGAGCAGGGCGCTACGGCGCCTTGCGTACCAGCGCGCCGTCCATCAGCAGTCGGTCCAGCGAGGCGGCCATCGAGTCGTAGTCGAGCGTGGCGCGGAAGAGGTTCTGGTACATCAGCGCGCCCAGGTAGCCACCGAAGACGCCGTGGGCCGCCAGCTCCGTGTCCACGTCCTGACGGAACTCGCCGGTCGTCTGCCCGTGACGGAGGATGCCGCCCAGCACCTTCGCGTACAGGCCCAGCTTCTCGCGGATGGCCTCCGCCACCCGCTCGTTCGAGTCCGCCGCTTCGGCCGCGAGCATGCCGAAGAAGATGCCGTACTCGCGATGCTGGCCCAGGAAGGAGTGCGTGCCGCGGGTGAAGGCCTGGAGTTGCTCGCGAGCGGACAGGCCGCGGTGCTCGTCGAGCAGGTCCACGAAGCCACTCAGGTAGCGCTGGTGCAGCTCCTCGATGGCCGCGAGCAGCAGGTCTTCCTTCGTGGGGAAGTGCCAGTACAGCGCTCCAGGGGTCATCCGGATGGCGCGCGCCAGGTCCGCCATCGTCGTCGCCAGGAACCCTCGCTTCGCGAACAGGGTGATGGCTGCTTCGAGGATGTCCACGCGTGTGCGCGCGGAGCGTTCCTGCTTGAGCTCTCTCTTCGCCGGTTCCTTGCTCATGGCAACGAAAACCATACCCCAGTCCCGCGGCGACACCCGGGCGTCATTCTAACGCGTTGGCGGCTCATGGTGCCCGGAGCGCGCACCAACAGGAGTCAAGGGTTGAACCTGTGTCTGTCTTTCAGGCCGCCAGCAACGTCACCTTGACGATTTCCGGAGGAGCGCCGACGCGCAGGGGCGGCCCCCAGAAGCCCGTGCCCCGGCTGACGTAGAGGTGCTTGTCGCCCTCCTCGAAGTGTCCCGCGTCGTGCTCCCAGATGGCCGACACCGCGAGCGTGAACGGAAAGAACTGTCCCCCGTGCGTATGCCCGGACAACTGCAACCCCATGCCCGCTTGCGCCGCCACGCGCCAGTTGGAGGGTTGGTGCGCGAGCAGCACCGCCGCCCGCTCCGGCTCCCTCCCCGCCACCGCCGCCTTCAAGTCATAGCCC
>NZ_JABUMQ010000104.1:0-31190 GCF_013336645.1 Myxococcus sp. CA039A
CCGCCTCCCCGCTCCCTCGCTCCTGTCTCCCCCCCGGATGCATCTTCCCCCCTTGCGTGGATGAACCACGGCGGGAGCGGTCGATTGCACGGCGTGCGCCCACCGGCGTGCGACCGGAAAGAGGCGACTGGCGCGACAGCGCAATTGCCCTCCTGGCGGGGACGTGGCCGTGTCAAGGCGCTCCCCTGGCGACGCGCCTTCCCAGGTGGGGCGGGCGTGCTGCCCCCGCTGGGTATTCGCGCGCATCACTCTCGGGGGGCTTGTGCGGACGCGAGCGCCAGGCCCCAGCGGCACGGCGGGCCGCCCCGCGACCCCTGGCGGCTGGATTTCGACCGCTCGGCCTGACGAGGCGGTGGGCCTCGCGGGAGCGTGCCACCTTGGGGCTGACCCTTTCGGTCATCGACAACGGAGACACGTCCATGCGAACCGCGCCCCCCAGCACCGCCTATAGGGCCGCCCTTGGCCTCGCGCTCTTCGCCTCGCTCATCCTGATCTGGTTGAGCCTCGGCGTCGGCATCATCGGAGCGGACGGCGACCGCACCAACCTGGTCTACGGAGGGGTGCTGCTCGTCGGCCTTGCTGGCGCCTTCGTCGTGCGCCTGCGCGCGGCCGGCATGGCCCGCACGCTGGTCGCGATGGCCTTCACGCAGGCGGTCATCGCCGGAGTCGCTGTGCTCGCCGGCTGGGGGATGCCATGGAGCCCTCCTGTCGAACTCCTGACGCTCAACGCCGGCTTCATCGCGATGTTCCTCGGGTCCGCCTGGCTGTTCCAGCGCGGTGCGCATGGGCGACTTGAGGCGCGGTGAGCACGTGACGACGTGTGGCGCGGCGCCAGCAAGTGGACGAACCGCTCTCGTCACCGTCCCGAGAGCACCTGGTCGAGCCGGTCCCGAAAGCTGCGGCTCAGCTTGAGGCGGCGACCATCATGCAGTTGCACCCAGTACTCGCCATGGAAGAGCGGCTGAAGCTCCCGGACCCGCTCCAGATTGACGAGCGTCGAGCGATGGATGCGCAGGAAGCGGCGCGGGTCGAGTTGCGCTTCCAGCTCACGCAGCGACTGACGCAGCAGGTGCGAACGACTGCCCACGTGCACCTGGACATAACAGTCTTCCGCCTCGACCCAGTCGATCTGCTCGACGGGAACCAGCAGCACCCTCCCCGCCTCCTTCACCGCGAGTCGCTCGAGATAGGTCGGTGATGCGACAGGACGCGCGGCGGGAACAGGCTCCTCGGCCGAGTACAGCTCACCGAGCTGGCGCGCCATGCCCTGCACCCGGAGTCCCCGAACGCGCTCCTTCGCACGGGCGAGGACACTGGCGAACCGCGCGTCGTCGAAGGGCTTGAGCAGGTAGTGGACCGCCCCGACGTCGAAGGCCTGGAGCGCATAGGTGTCGAAGGCCGTGACGAACACCACGGCCCCCGCGGCGCCCGGCCCCACGGCCCGCAACACCTCGAACCCGTCCGCACCTGGCATCTGGATGTCCAGGAAGAGCACATCCACGGGCCCCTGCCGGAGCACCTTGATTGCCTCGCGGCCCGTCGCGCACTCTCCCACCACCTCCATGCCCGCGTCGCCCGCGAGCAGCGAGCGGAGGCTCTGGCGGGCCAGGGGCTCATCATCCACCACGAGCGTGCGGAGGCGCTCGCGCTGCATGAGCGCGCTCATCGAGCCGCCTCCTGCACCAGGAAGGGGATGGCCACCTCGGCCAGCGTTCCGCCATCCGGGGTTCGACTGAGCAACAACCTGTGCCGCGCTCCGTACAGATGGCGCAGGCGCGCGCGGGTATTGGCAAGGCCCACGCCTCCGGACTCGGCGGACGGGCGGTCCTGCCTCGCACCCTCGGGAGCATCTCCCGCCCCAGAGTCCCGTACCGAGAGGCACAACATCTCCGCCTCACGGCGGATGTGGACCGACACCCTCCCCTCACCCTCTCGTGCGCACGTGCCATGGCGCACGGCGTTCTCCACGAGCGGCTGGAGCAACAACTGAGGAACGAGCGCCCCGAGCACCTCCGGGTCCACATGGAAGTCGGTGCGAAGCCGGTCCTGGAAGCGCACCTGTTCAATTCCGAGGTAGCGCTCGACCAGGTCGACCTCCTGTTGAAGGGGAACCTGCTGATTCGCATCGCTCCGCAACACCGCCCGCAGCAGGTCCGCCAGACTCGCGACCACCCGGAGCGCCCCTGCCTTGTCGTCGTTCCGCACGAGCCCGGACACGGTGTGCAGCGCATTGAAGAGGAAGTGGGGGCGCAATTGCATCTGCAAGGCCAACAACTGGGAGCGCAGGAGCTGCGATTCCAGCTCGGAGGCCCGCACCGTGCGCTCCAGATAGAGCCGGTGGAAGCGCAACGCGTGGCCCACGGCGAGCACGCCCAGGTAACAGAAGAAGCAGTAGGCCAGCGCGCCGAAGAAGTACTGCAACAGCGGGCGCTGCGGGTGCTCGACGAATCTCTCCAACACCCAGCCGACGACGAACTCGAGCCCCCACAGGACCAGGAACAGCGCCACATGCACGCCCACGCCTCGGCGCCATCGCGGACCGTCGAGCGGGTAGCGCTCGCACAAACGAAAGATGAGCGGCGTGTAGAGCGCCCACAGCCACATTCCCAGGATGTTGCTGAGAAAGAAGAAGGTGCTCGGCAAGGGCCGGCCCGTGGAGAGGGCGCCACCAACGCCCCCTGCCACCGCCACACAGCCCACGAGCGTCCACACACCACCCGTCAGCGCCATCGCACGCCAGCGGGAAACCGCGACAGCAGGGAATGACATCGTCATGGGAGCCCCGACACGCGAACTGAAGCAGGCGGCGCAACCCTAGTGCATCTGCATTCCTCCCCTGAAAGATGCCTCACACGGCGGTGAGCATCGGTCCTCGCACACGAAGGCCGTGACAGGACATGTCGCCCACGCGCGGCAGGCGTGGCCTCCGGCTCGGCCCCACGTCAGGCCGCTTCGCCTCACCTTTCCGCCAGCTCACAGCAAAGCCGAGGTGCCTGTCGCGCACGGAAGGCATCTTCCGGGGCGCACCCTCATCCGGGGCGTGCCGAGGCAGCAGTGAGCATTCAACGACTGGAGAGAGTCCCCATGAGCTACGCAGGAGTCGTGAAGGTGGTTTCGTCGATGGTCGCGGTGAGCGTCGTCGCATTCGCGCCCGCCGTCTGGGCGGAGCACTGCCACAAGGTGCATGCGGATTTGATCGAACACCCGGCCACGGAAGGGTGCCTCAACGGAGCGACCCGATGCTTCCTCGGAGAAGTGGACGGGAACCATGGCCTGCGCGGTGTCACCCACTTCAAGGCGCAGGAGGCGCGTCTCGCGCTGACCACCGCTCCGGGGTGGCTCAGCTACGCCGGCTTCTTCCACTACACGCTCGAAAAGGGGACCCTCGTCGCCCGTGAGACGGGCGTCACGAACGCCGGCTACGTGACGGCGCATCACGAAATCCTCGAGGGAACAGGGAAGTTCGCCGGCGCGACGGGCTACCTCTTCGTGAGCGGTCTCCTGCTCGACAACGGCAACAGGATTGTCACCCGCGTGACGGGGGAGATCTGCACGCCCTGAGGTCGGCGCGCGTCGGGCCCGTCTTTCGCGCCTGACGACATCCGGTGGGGAAACGAGTGGGGCCCCACGCGACTTCCGCGTGGGGCCCCAGGGAACGTGACATCCAGCCAGTCCAGCCGCTGGAGCTTTTTCCTGGTCTGGAACCTGGGACGTTTTTCACGGGCGGCATTCGGGGAATGCCCAGGCCACGCCTCGCGGTGACGGCTCGGAGCATGCGCTGGACGACCAGCCCCGTGTCGCCGCGACGTATTCCTCTTGCAGTGCACTTGCATCGAGGAACGATGAAACGACCTGGCTTGCTCGCGACCTTCTTGATGGGCTTCCTGCCTGCCGCCACGGTGGGGGCGTATTCGCTCAACACCGCGGTCAGATGGGGAGACAACCCCTACGTCATCGATGTCATCACCGGCCCATTCCAGACCCACTTCGGACTGAACAATGCCAGCATCATGACCATCGCGCGTTCTGCCCTTCAGTCCTGGCAGAACTCAGGGGTCCGGTTCAACACGAACATCGAATTCCACGACACGACGCCCAACGCGTCGGACCTCGAGATTGAAGCCAAGACGTGCTGCGACGGTGATTGCTCGGGGAACAGCTGTCTCGGACGGTCGTCCTACATCTTCCTCTCCGACAACTGCTCCATCGACATCTACATGAACACCGGCGTCGCGAGCGCGTACTCGGACAACGGGACCCAGACCTTCGACCTCCAGTCCATCTTCACGCATGAGTTCGGGCACTGCCTCGGGTTGACCCATCCCTCCACGAGTTCGCCTGAAGCCGTCATGCACCAGGGGAACTACGCCTTCGGGGCCTATCCGAAGCGCTTCCCTCGCGAGGACGACAAGCTGGGCGGACAGCACGCCCAATACATCGCGGACTATCCCGTCAGGGTCCGCGCCCGGACGGGCGGCGGCTGGACGCAGGTGGGAACGACCTCCGGAAGCGTGGGCGTGGCGACGCAGACAGACGGGTGGTCGCTCGTGACCTTCGAGAACGACTCGAACCAGGACTACACCAGCCGCATCTCGTACGTCGGTATCGACCCCAGTGGCACCGTGGGACCGACCTGCACTTCGACGGACTATGCCTTCGACGGCGTGGCCGTCTCCGAGAATCCAGGCGGGGGCTTCGCGGCGGCGTTCCGCTCGTCCAATGACACCGGAGCCATCTACGTCTACCGGGGCGTCTACGGCAGCCTGGCCGGATGTTTCTGGGGAGGAAGCCCCCAGCTCACGACGATGACGTCCCATCGGCGCCCGAGCCTCGCGTATGACGCGGCGTCAGGTCGGCTGGTGATGGCCTTCATCGAGATGGGGACGGGAAAGCTCCGGGTCTCCACGTCGACCAGCGCCGGCACCTGGACCACCCCCACCCAGATCAACGGCGAATGGACCGACACGTCGGTCGGGATTGATTGCGGCTACTGGGCGCCCGCCGGTGCCAACCGCTGCTTCCTCACCTTCCCAGCCTCGAACGGCGAGCACCAACTGCGCATCGCCGAGGGCTACATCACCGCGGCCGGCACCTTCATGTACCTGGGGACGCACGTCACGGCGGGCTGGACGCTCAACGTCGCCTCGGACGTGCAGATCGTGAATGGCAACCGCCTGGAAATCATCCACGCCTCCACCAACAACACCCGCGACGCGTACATGTACATCCGGGACTGCGCCAGCGGCACGTGCACGGACTCCAACTTCCCCATCGAGCGCAAGACGTTCGTTGGCGGCAGCATCTCCAGCGCGAAGCTGGTGACGGCGGCTCCTTGAGCCTGGACCTTCGCGAGACCCCGCAACACCAGACTCCTGGAGACACATTGTCATGAAGTCCTTCTTCAAGCAGGGAATGATGGTTGTCGTCGGTGCGGTCGTGGGCCTGGGAGCCGTGGGTGTGGGGAGGGCGCTGATACCAACCCCCGCGCTGGGTCCGGCGGGCCGGGGACATGTCCACGACGATTACGCGCGGTACACGCTGGGGCCCGAAGGCTACGTGGCCCAGTCCGACCTCATCGTCACGGGCCGCGTCACCCGACAGGTGGACACGCACCGCAAGGTCCAGGGCAGCAAGAGGCCTCGCTACTTCCAGAAGCTGGAGCTGGAGGTGGACGCGGAGCTGTATCGGAACGCGGAGCGGCTCCCGGGCTCCGCGACTCGCGTGGTCGTGGCGGTTCCAGCGGCGGGCATGGACGCGTCGGCGGGGCGCGCCCACCTGGGCACGCTGGATGGACACCGGCAGTTGTTCTTCCTGCGGCGCTCACCCGACGTCGCGGGGGCCTTCGTCCTCCTCCGGGGCGACCATGGACATGTCGACCTGGACGCAGCCTCGGTCCAGCACGAGGTGCTCCCGGGAGCGACTCCCTCCGCGCTGCTCGACACGCTCAAGCGCTTCGTCGCGTCCACCCAGCTCTCGGTTCCTCGCACGGAGCGCACCTCGCTGGACTCCGTTCCCCAGGGCGCGGTGCCGGGCCGGCTCTACGGACGCGCGGACTGGCCCGCCTCGCTGACCACGCCCGCTCCCGACGAGGCGGGCACGGTGGTGTTCGACGCGCTCCCGGAAGGCGCGGTGGCGACACGGGTCCACGTCGTGAACGTGGGTGAGCGCTGCTTCGTGAGGCTGGCCTGGGAACCCGGACCGGCCTCGGGACCCGTGGCGCTCCACATCAAGGATGGCGCCCAGCCGTCCGACTGCGCGGCCCTGCTCGACAAGACGTTCTGACGTCGCACGTCCAACGCGCCCGCGACCCGGCCTGCCCGTGGCGATGGCCGGGTCGCGGTGCTCACAGGATGATGTGTTCGATGGGCTTCCAGACGGGCTGGAGGTCCTTCGTCAGGACACCCACCTCGGGGACCACCAGCTCCTCGGCGTGCAGCAGGTAGGGGCCACCCTTGACGTTGCTCCCCACGAGCAGGAACGTGTAGCGGCCCGAGGGGAGCGCGTCGTACACGACCTCCGGGGAGGGCACTCCCGCCGGGCCGAGCACCCCCATCTCGAGCTTGATTCGTTCCACGCGACCGTAGCTGCGGATCGGCGACAACGTCCCCGGGACGAGCACCGCCTGGTGGAGGGCGACATCCTCGGGGGGAGTGCCCGTGACACGGGGCACACGCAGCCGCAGCGTGGAGTGGCCTTCGCGCTCCTGAAGTTGGAGCACTCTCCGCTCGTTGGGGGCCAGCGTCACCCGGCGCGGGACGTACCGGCCCGACTGGGTCTCCGACCAGGGGTTCCCCATGAAGTCGTACCTGGAACTGAGGGAGATGACGTACTCCCCGGGCTCCAGCCCTCCTATGGAGAAGGACCCTTCGCTGACGTCCACGATGCCGGAGCGATGGAGCTTCTGGCCCCCCAGGGCGCTCAGCCGCAGTGTCACCTTCGCGGGCTGTCCCTCGCGGTCCTTCACGGTGCCCTCCAACCGCGCGCCCTGCGAGAGCACCACCTCCAGCGTCTCCTCGCCCGAACCCACCGACTGTTGAAGCGGCAGGTAGCCGGAGTGGGAGACTTCCATGGCCAGGGGCCCCGCCTCCATCGGCCCGAACTCGAAGGCGCCCGAGGGGTCCGTCTTCGCGCTCGCCAGCTCGGGAGCCTGCGCCGACGAGGACTCATCGACCTGGGAGGACGGTGAGCGCCGGACGACCACCTGGGCGTTCTCGACGGGGGCGGAGGTCATCGCGTCCACGACGCGCCCGCGCACCCACCGCCCCGCTTCGACGACCAGCGTGCCCAGGTCCACGTCCTGGCCGCGCTCCACCCGGACCTCGCGGATGATGCGCGTGTGCCCCGGGGCCTCGAGCGTCAGCCACGTCACACCGGGTTGCTGGATGGGGAGCCGGAAGGCGCCGTCCTCGCTCTGAAAGGACTCTTCATTGACGGTGAAGCGATCAATGGGCGCGCCGTCCGAGCGCCGGAGCTTTCCGCGGATGCTCCCCAGATAGCGCAGCACCAGCCTCACGTTCGTCGAGCCCGCGGCGACCTGGTGCTCGGGGAGCGGGTCGAAGGCGTCATCCTCCCCGCGCGTCGCCACGCGCAACACGTAGCCCGGCTTCTCGACGGTCAGGTTGCTGTCGCCTCGCAGCAGGTGATGGACGGTGAACCGGCCCGCCTCGTCCGTGAGCGAGGATGCGTCCTCCAGTCGGATGCCGTGCTCCTGCTCATTCAACTGGGCATGGTTCTCCCGCTGCGAGTGGGCCTTCACCTGAGCGCCAGCCAGGGGCATGCCCGCCTCGTCCACGACGACACCGGATACCGACTTTCCGGTGTCCATCCGGAAGACCACCGTCGACTGTTCCTTGGGGCGCACCTCGACGAAGCGCGAGGCGCGATGAGGCGCCCCCGTGTTGAAGACCGCCCGAAGCGTGTAGCGACCCGGCTCCACGATGCGCATGACGAAGCGTCCTTCTTCGTCGCTCACGCACTCGGTGGTTCGGTCCTTCTTTCCCTCGGCGAACAGGGTGAGCGCCACCTCCGGGAGCGGCTCACCCCGGGCGCTCACCACGGTGCCCTCCACGTGCCCACCGGCGTGCAGCACCAGTCGAAGGTCCTGGACCGGAGCCTCCACACGCTCCAGGCGCGTGACGACGAAGTCCTCCCCGTAGGCGACGAGGATATAGGGGCCCGCTTCGGGCAGCTCGAGCACGAAGCGCCCCGCCGCGTCGGTCCGCGTTTCGAACCTCGTGGACTCGTAGTCTCCGAACCTTTGGACCTCCCCCTTGGCTTGCACCTCACCGGAAGGACGCGCCTTGTCCTTGCTCAGCCGAGGCGGCGTCATGGCCGCCACGGTGGCCTCCGCCAGGGGATGCCCGTCCACGTCGGTGACCAGTCCCTCCATGAGGACGGCTGGCGCGCGCTGGGAGTCCGGCGTCGTGCCCTCGGCAGGCACCTCCCCCGCCTGGGCCCCGGTCCGCCCGGCGTCGGGCGCCCCACCCAGCGACTGCTGGGCGGAAGCCTCGTCAACCGTGGGCGCGGCCATCGGGGTCTCAGGGGTGCCGAGGGAGAACCGCGTCACGGCGAATCCCAGCACGACGACACCCAGGGCGATTGCCACCACGGACGTGCTTTTCATGAGGCCTCCCGTCGACGTCACGCTAGCAGCATCCAACGCCCTCTCGTGCACGGGCGCGGTGTCTGCCCATCCACCCCGCCCCCAGGCACTGACCTTCAGGCCACCGCTTCCGGCGTCGACGGGGTCCGCTTCGACGAGAGGGCACTGCCCACCGACGCCAGGACGATGAAGCCGACGGCCAGGGCCTGCACCCACGAGAGCCGCTCGTCCAGGAACAGCAGCCCCGCGAGCGCCCCGAGCGCGGGCTCCAGACTCATCAGGATGCCAAAGGTCCGCGTGGGCAGCTCCTTGAGCGCCATCATCTCCAGTGAATAGGGCAGCGCGCTCGACAGCACGGCGATGCCCAGCACCGCGGGCAGCAGCGACACGTCCAGCAACGAGGTGCCCGCCTGCGCCACGCCAAAGGGAACGACGAGCAGGGCCGCGGTGAGCATGCCCAGTGACGCGGCCGTCCCGCCGTGCACGGAGGCGCCCGCCTTCTGGCCGAACACGATGTAGAGCGCCCAGCACGTGCCCGCCACCAGCGCCCAGCCGACCCCCACCCAGTCGAGCGCCTTCCCGGTCCCCGCCAGTGGCAGGATCATCACCACGCCCGCCACGGCCAACAGCGCCCAGATGAAATCGACGGCCTTCCGAGTCGACAGGAGCGCCACCGCGAGGGGCCCGGTGAACTCGATGGCGACGGCGATGCCCAGGGGGATCCGCTCCAGCGCCAGGTAGAAGGTCAGGTTCATCACCCCGAGCGAGGCGCCATACACGAGGACGGAGCGCAGCTCCGCGCGGGTGAGGCGCTTGCGCCAGGGACGCCAGATGGCCAGCAGAATCAGGCTGGCGAACACGAGCCGGAGCGCCGTCGTCCCTTGTGCGCCGACGACGGGAATCAACCGCTTGGCGAGCGAGGCCCCCACCTGGATGCAGCTCATCGCGACCAGCAACAGGAGCACGGCGCTGGTGCGGGGGCTGGTCAGCCCACGGAGTCGAGACATGCCGCGCACTGTCGCACAAGCGCACCAGGGCAGGTCATCGCTCACCTCCGGCGGAGTCGAAGCCGCCGGTGCTCCAGAATCGCGCGCCACCCGTCCGCTTGCAGCGGGTGCAGCCAGGCGCGCGCGCGATTCTGGAAAGCCGTCCGGGTTACTTCTTCTTGTCGGCCTTCTCCTTCTTCTTCTTCTGCTTCTCCTTCGTCGACAGCTTCGGCTTGTTGTCCTTCTTCGCCTTCTCTTGACCCTTGGGCACGGTATCGCTCCTTACGCCCGACCACGGCGAACCCCATCCTACCGCGCCCGGACTGTCGCGGGTGGGAATTGCCCGGCCCCGCGAGCCTCGGCGGCACAGGAGGGCACGCTCCCGTCGCGCGCCCTCCCCTGCCCGCCTGCTAGTGGTAGAGGCGGATCTCACACACCTGGGAGTAGCTGCTCACTCCAGGGAACGTGCCGGACACGTAGAGCCGCACGTGTTTCGCAATCAGCCCTCCGCCGGGACGCTGGCTGTAGTCCGCGACGACCGTCTGGTTGGGGCCATAGGACATGGACCCACTGTCACTCGTGCTCCAGGTGCTCCCGTTCAGGCCGACAGCCATCGCCCAGCCCGTGGGGTTCCACTGCCCGAAGTCGATCTCCATCCGCTTGATGAGGTACTCGCGCTCCATGTAGACGTACACCGACTGCGAGTTCCCATTGCTGCTCCACCAGCACGAACTCTTGTTCCTGTCCGCGACGGTGTAGGCCGCCATGGGATTGACGGTGGCGTTGCCAGCGCCCACTCGAATCTGATTGGAGACGGTGACGGGGCCGGAGAAGCCCTGGTAGCTCACGTCGAGCCGGTTCACGACCTTCAGCATCAGCGTCGAGCCGCCCAGTCCCGCCGTGTCGAAGGTCCAGTGCCGATCCGTGAAGGCAGCGCTCTCCTCTCCAACCTTGGTCCACGTCAGGCCGCTGTCCTGCGACAGGTAGTAGTCGACGAGCTGCGGCGCCGGGTGGGACCAGTGGACGTGGATGTCATCGCCATCCAGGGTCAGGGAGGTCCCCGAGGAGGCGGTCACATCAATCAAATCCGTGACGGTCAGCGTCGTCGTATTGGAGACCACGGTCTGCTGGTAGGCGTCCACCACGCGCCAGTGGGAGACGCGCGGCTGGATGTGGTGGTCGATGGGATAATAGATGTGATTGCTGGTGATGGTCCCAACCGTCTGCCAGGTCTGGGGAGCCTGGGGCGTCGAGCGCTGGAGGAGCAGCGTGTCACCTCCGCCGCTGACGGTGAAGTACGGGTACTGGGATGACCGGGTGACCACTGAATCCGGCAAGGAGAGGACGGGCTTGCTGACGGGGTTGGTGACCCAGATGGGCGCCATCACGACTTCGGCGTTCTCCCATTGCTGCCTGAGCGTGACGACGTAGATGGACTCGTAGGGCGTCAGCGAGAAGACCTCCTTCAGGTCGATGAGTCCGATGTCGGTGTACGGGATTTCCTTGATGGGTGCGTTGGGCTGGAAGGGGCTCCAGACCTGGAGCGTCGTCCAGTTGTTGCCGCCACCGGTGCCATCCTTGGTCGTCCCCCACACGGTGAAGTCGAGCCGCCGCTCGGTGGGGCTGAGCGCGAACTCGGAGCCCATGGGACGGCCGTTGACCATGAAGAAGCCGGAGGCAGGCGGCAGGGCCGTGCGGAACACCGAGCGGTTGCGCAGCGCGATGAGGAAGTTGTCGTAGTTGAACGGCGTGCCGGGAGGCAGGACGACACCGGCGCGGCCCTGGGCCGTGTCGTGGCCATGGGTCTTCTCGCGGGGCACCCCGGGCTCGTCGATGTAGCGGCGCACCCAGGTGCCGTTCGGGTGCTGTTCCATGAAAGCGCCCCCCAACTGCTCGCGGGTGGTGGAGTGCGCGTCGGTGTTGGAGACGGGGGCGACTCGGAAGCCGCGCCGCAGCAGCTCGAAGTACTTGGGGAGCCCGTTGTACTCGGCGAGTTCGACGGCATCTCTCACCTTCTGGCGTCGGTCCGGCGCCGTGGGGAGCGTGAAATACACGTCGTCGTTCGGATGGTTCAGCTGGATGTGGGTGCTCAGCAGCGGGTCCGCCGAGTAGTTGTCGACGATCTCGTCGTGCATGTTCCCGATGTTGGAGGAGTTGACATGCAGATTGCGGTTGAAGCTGTTGAAGTGGTGGTCATGGCTTGAGCCCGTCCCATCATCCGGGCCCACATGAGACTCCCTGCCCCTGAGGACGAGCAGCTCGGATTGCCCGTTCGCATCCAGCACGGGGCTCAGCTGGGAGATGGGGTCATCGTCGTCGTAGGACTTCCACGACGTGGTGTGGTTGCTGGTGCCGAAGAAGTCATAGCCGTGGCGGAAGGCGGACAGCAGCACCTCGCTTCGGATGATCTGGGGCGTGAAGCTGAGCGACCCGCCATCCATGGCGTCATGGCCGCGGGGGTGATTGTGCAGGTCCCCCACGAAGGTCTGCCAGCCGCCACCTCCCAGCTCCGTGGCGATGCGATTGCGGTATTTGCTCTCCCGGACCGCGGGGACCGGATACCGGTCCAAGGCGAGCACGTTCGTCACCTCATCATCAGCGAGGCCCGGGGTGGAGAACAATGCGGCGGCCAGCAGCACGCTGCCGCCGAGACGTCTGTTTCGAGACATGGGACCACTTCCTCAGGAGGGACGCAGCAAGGACGGACGAATCAAGTGAGCGTCACCCACTCTCACTACGGAGGAAGCCGCGAGGACTGGTCGTTGCGAACCGGCTGAACCACTTTGAGCGCGGCCTGGGTGGCTCAGGGAGCCGGGCCTGCATCCGGCTCGCACGTCCGCCGCGCTCGTTCTCCGAAGCCCTTGCGACCGACCTGCCCCCTGGCCGCGAGGACGCCCTCACCCCGCCGCGGGCCCGTGCCTCATCGCATCCAGCGCGCGTGGATCCGGCCGTTGACCACGTCGACGGCCATCCAGTCGTCCGCGAAGGCGGCGGAGCAGTCGCACTGCACGCCCTTCAGGTGCTCCCGAATCAACTGGAGCTTGAAGCCACGCGGCGTCTTCAGGATGGCGACAACGCGCTCCTTCGACTGACCGAGTCGCTGCTTCACGTCGAGCACCTTCCCCGTCGCCGCGTCGATGAGCGCCACGCCCACCCATTCGTACCCGGGACGGTCGTCGCGGGTGAAGAACACCAGCGCGCGGCGGTCATCCACCGCGAAGGCGGAGACGCCACCGCCGACGGACCCTTTCGCTCCAGCCAGCCGGCAGACGGACTTCCCATCCGCGACGTTCGCGATGGAGCCGTACCAGGCCTTCTCCAGCGGCAGCCCGGTCTTCCCTCCCGAGGTCTCCACGACGGCCGTCATGTCGTCCTCGGTGCACTCGCCCGAGGCGGAGTCGAAGGCCACCGAGAACACGTGCGCTCCGACCTGGCACTCCCACCGGAAGTCACAGTCGGCGACCTCCGGTTCGGCGGCCTCCACCGAGACCGCACCGCAGCACAACATCAGCGCCACCCAACCACCGCGTGTCATCGAGGCCTCCGTGCGGGCCCCGCTCGGGCCGCTCGGTGGCCAGCGTCGTAGAGCGCGGCGCGGAGGGCAATGGTGAACGCACCCCACCTGCCCTTGGAACGGGGCACCCCTCCCTCCATGCGAAGGGTGCCCACGCCCATCGTTCACATCGGCTTCGGGGGAAGCGGCTGGGAGCTGAGGCACCACACGTCGCCGCACACCCGCTCGCAGGAGAGCCCCGCGCACTGGTAGGTGGGCACGTCGCACTGCACGCCACAACCACCGCAGTTCATGTTGTCGTTGTAGATGTTGATGCACACCCCATTGCAGAGGTGATGGAACGCCGGAGTGTTCCGCCAGCAGGACTGCGTCTCGGTGGTGTTCGCCGACTGGCAGGAGTCATTGGAGCAGACGGCGCTCGCGACGGAGCGCGACTGCGTGCCAGTCGGATCGCAGTCGTTGTCGAACCCCGCGCACTCGCTCCAACCGCCGACACTCGAGCCTCCGCAGGACGTGCCATTGGTGCTCCGGCTGCAGGTCCGGCTGTTGGAGTAGTACGTGGGCGAGCACTGCTCGGACTGGCACTTCTCACGCATGAACTGCATCGACTGCGTCCCTCCGCTGTCACACACGTCGCTGAAGCCCGCGCAGTCGCTCCAGACGTAGCTGCTGTACTCGGGGCCACACCAGCTCCCCTCGGTGACACGGCCGCAGGACCGCGACTCCACGTAGGAGTCACTGCCGCATGCCCCGCCCGAGCAGACCTGGCTGGAGACGGTGCGCTGCTGTGTCCCTGATTGGGCGCAGGTGCTGCTGAAGGAGCAACTGCTCCAGCCGCCCGCGCCTCCCGAACCGCACGAGAGGCCATCCGTGTCACGGGAGCAGCCCCGGGACTCGGTGGACGAGGAGCCCTGGCAGCTCCCGCTCGAGCACGCGTAGTTCGTCACGCTCCGGGACTGGCTCCCACTCTCCCCGCAGGTACCGGAGAAGCCCCCACAAGCGCCCCAGCTCCCGGTGCCGCTGCCAGGGCCACAGGAGTTCCCGCTCGTGGTCCGTGCACAGCCCTCGCTCTGGGTCGCCGTCGATGCCTGGCACTGCCCGCTGGAGCAGGCGTAGGTCGTCACGTCGCGCGAGCGCGAGCCGGACTCGCCACACTCCCCGGAGAAGCCGCCGCACGCGCTCCAGCCACCGCTCTGCGCGGTGCCGCAGGTGGTGCCGTTGGCCACCGCGTCGTCGCCCGGGCACTGCGCGCTGCTGCCCGTGCAGGTCTCCGCCGCGTCGCAGACGCCCGCCGCGCCCCGGCACAGCGTCCCCGCCGACTTGAAGCTCCACTCCGTCGAGGACAGGCCCGGCTCGCACACCTGGCAGGCTCCCGCGGGGTTCGTGGCACCGGGCGCATGGAGCGCGCCATCAATCCAGCAGCCGGCCACACACTGCGCCGCTCCGCCGCACACGCTCCCCGCGCCGCAGGACGTGCCCGCCGCCACAGGAGGGTGCAGACACGCGCCGACGGCATCACACGCGTCCGCCGTACACGGGTTGCCATCCTCCGGACACGCCGCGCCCACCGGCCGGAGCGAGTAGGAGCACGTTCCCCCCGAGCATGTGCCCGCGGACACATGGCACGGGCTCGGCGGGCTGTTGCAGGTCAGCGCGGTTCCCACGCAGCCACTGGCGCTCTGTCCGTTGCACGTCTCCGCGAGGGTGCAGGCATTGCCGTCATCACACGCCGCACCAGCGGAGCGCACGGTGCACACACCCTCCAACCCCGGCAGGTCGCAGACATCACACGCGCCACCGCAGGCCTTGTTGCAGCAGACGCCGTCGGCACACAGGCCACTGAGGCAATCCATGCCGGAGATGCACATCTCGCCGTTGTCACGCTTCGGCCCCGCGAGGGCCTCCACCGTTCCGGTCGGCACGACGTCGACACACGCGCCATCCGCGCAGGCCTGGCCCTCGGGACAGGAGACGCCCTGACAGGCTTCGTCGATGCAACTGCCATCCTGGCAGACCTCGCCCGCCTGACAGCCCGCATCGCAGGCCTCGTCCGGCGGGTCGGAGGCGCACCGCGCCAGGAAGAAGGAGAACACACACACCACGGCGGTTCTGAGCAACACGCTGCCTGAGGACTGAGGACGCATGGGGGCTCGCAAGGGAAAGGAGGAAGAAAGGATGCGGTCCACCCGCGAGGCGCCGACATCCGGCCTCGCGGGGGAACGCGGGACAGGCTCAGGGCGCGAAGACACCCGTCACGAGCATCGCGCTGGCCTCGGGCCACGCGGAGCGGAAGGGACGGTTCTGGAAGTCCAGGTTGCCGCTCGAGCGCGCCTCGACGAGGGCGAAGTACCGCTTCCCTGCCTCCAGGACGCCCGGAGGCACCGTGAGCTGCGTCGCGCTCGTGTAGAGCCGGCCTGCCTGGGGGCCCTGGACGGTGCTGCCCTCGCTGTCCACGTAGATTTCGAAGATGCGGACCCGGTAGTGCGTGGCGTCGCCCACCGAGGGCGCGCTCCACGCGAGCCGGGGCGTGAGCCCCACGCCGGACAGGGTGCCGAACGCATCCTGCCCGTTGAGGGTCGGCGTCCGCACGGGACTCAGGCGCGGAGTCAGCGGCGCGGAGCCGAAGGCCGGCAGCGCGTCCGCGTACGTCACGGAAGGACGGAAGTACATCGGCTCCGCCGTGCCTCCGCCCGGCAGCGGCAGTGCGAAGGCCACGGTGAACTCCGTGCTCACCTGCCCCGCCTGCGCGAAGCCCGGGAAGGGATTGCCGTAGGAGAAGGACAGCGCCCGGTCCCCTCCCCCCACCGGCGGGTAGAACGTCATCAGGTCCGGCGCGGCCGCGTAGGTGCCACGCGTCCCATCCGGGAAGGCGGACACGTAGAGCGCGTGCGAATCCACCTGGGCCGCGGGATGGACCGCCGTCCGCAAGCCCTCGAAGGTGGTGGCACGCCAGTCGACGAGGAGGCCCTGGTCCTGGGGCAGCGCCGCCATCGTCCCCGCCACGGAGGTGGTGGTGGCGTTCGCGACGGTGGCCGTGGTGGTGAAGGCCCGGGTGGCCGCGCTGTAGGTGAGCGTCTCGCCCGCCTCGGTGCCGCCCGGAGTCTTGGTGGAGAGCTGGTGGAACGTCAGGCTGTCACCCCGCGCCGACTCCAGCAGCCGCGAGCCCGGGATGCCTCGGTAGCGCAGCGTCTGCGTCCAGCGGACGGCGCCAGCGGTGGGCGCGGTGCCGGCCTGATGGAGCAACTGCACGCCCTGCCCCCACAGCCCCACGCTCGCGGAGAAGACCTCCAGGTAGTCCTCGGCCTGCCAGGTCGCGAGCCCCTGGAGGTCGACGGCGAGGTACGTCGTGTTGGCTGGCACCACCGCGTCCGGGCGCCCCTGGACCGACGTGCCCAGGTCCAGTGAGCGCGACGACGTCACGATGTAGTCCGAGCCGATGCGCAGGTAGTACGCGCCGCGCGGCACGCCGGAGATGGAGAACGTCCCCGCCGCCGTGCCCGTCCCCGGGTACGTGGCGAAGCCACCATCCTGCCGTTCCACGAGGGCGGAGATGGTCGTCGCGCTCAGGTCGAGGCTCCGCTGCACCAGGACATTGCCCGTGGTGAGGTGGTCATCCAGCCGGCTGCCCTGGATGACGAGGGGATGCACCGTGAAGGCCACGCTGCTCACCGACGGAAGTCCCGCCGAGGAGGCCACCAGCGTGTAGCCCACGTCCGACGCGTCAATGGAGAGCCCCGTGAAGGTCGCGACGCCCGCCACCAGCGTGGCCGACGCGGTGCCCGAAAGGACGCCTCCGCCCGGGTTGTCACCGATGGACAGCGTCACCACACCGGACGACACCGGGACGTTGCGACCCAGGCTGTCGAGCAGCTCGACCTGGATGTCGGGGGAGATGGGCGCGGTCGCCAGGACGTCGGTGGGCTGGGTGCGGAACACCATGGCCGTGGGGCACGCGAGCCCGCGCCACGTCAACGGGAAGGACTGGAGCGTCTCCAACCCCTCCGCGTCGGCGACGCGCACCGTCACCACCGGAGCCACCTGCGCGTCCACGCAGGCGGGCGCCGTCCAGAGGACCTCACTGGCGTCACCGCCGCTGGTCGGAGCACCGAGCGCGCCCGTGTTCGTCTCCCAGGCGAAGGTCAGCGCGGAGCCCTCGGGGTCCACGGCACGAACGCTGAAGCGAAGCACGCTGCCGGCCGACGCGTTGCGCGAGGTCTGGAAGGCGCTGGTAATCCGGGGCGCGACATTGGGGGCCACTGGCGGGCCGACGCAGACTCCGAGCCGACCGAAGCCCTCGCCGCCCCTGCCATCCGACACCCGCACCGTCAACTGGCAGTTGTCGCACGTGGCATTCGCCGGCACCGACGTGGGCGTGAAGCGAGCATTGCGTGAGCCGGCATCGGTCCAGGTGCCCTCGCACGACGCGCTCCACGAATACGCGAGCGACGTGGCGGAATCGTCATTGTCCGTTCCCTGGGCGCTGACGACGATGGCCTGCCCGGGGACGACCTGCGTGGGGGCGCCCGTCAGTGAGACCACCTCTGGCCAGGCGTTGAATCGGACGATGACCTCCGCGGTGCCCACGCCCGTCCCATCCACCTGGATGACGAAGCTGACAGAGGTGGATGCACCCAACTGGTCGGAGACGGTGAGCGTCAGCGTGACAATCCCTTCCGTCGCGGGCGCCGTCCACCGGGCCCGCCGGCTGGCCGCGTTGTCGAAGGTGCCCGCAGTGGCGGTCCACGCGTACGAGAGGACGTCACCAGGGTTGGGATCCCGCGCCGTCGCCAGGAGGTCGACGAAGCCGCCCACCTCCACCGAGGAGCGCGACACGACGAGTGAGGTGATGATGGGGCCCGCGTTGGAGAACTCGGGCGACGGGTCCACCTGCTGGAGCAGGATGTTCACCTGCACCGTCTGGTTGGCGGTGATGGTAACCCCCGTGGCCTCGCCCCGGAAGATGAGCTTGTCCTGGGCGTCATAGGCGGAGGCCCGGAAGCGCCGCTCGGAGCCGGCGCGAATGACGCTCATCAGCCCCGTCCACACCGTGGTGTCCTCCACCAACTGGACAGTCGTCGCGGGGATGTCGGCGGCATCCAGGATGACCTCGACACGCTGGACGTCCTCCGCTGTCACGGCTTGTTGCACTGAGATGGCGAAGCGCGCCGAGCCATCCTCGGCGGAGGGAGCTGGAAGGCTGTCTTCACGCTGGCAGCCCACCAGGGAGAGAACGACAGACACGACGACCAGGGTCTGTCTCCAGAGTGGAGACAGCACCCGGAAGGATGCTTGAGTGTGCATAGAGAGGGAGATGTGAAGAGAGGGGACCCTGCCCGCGACGGACAGGCAGACACTTCACCGGGAGGCTCGCGACGCGAGTTCCAGCGGCGATGCTCTTATCACTCAATAAAAGTCTTTCAATTTTTCAACCAGACAAACTCTCGACTCAAGACATGGATGTCAATTCCCACCCTCGGTGGGGCCGCACCCGGGACGCACTGTCATCCACGACCCGGCGCCTACAGTCCCCCACGAGCGCGTCCAGGCAGACGTCAGGCCTGACACAGCGGTTCGATGGACCCACAAGGGCCCCCTTCCACGCCTGCGACCCGTCTTTGACACTTCACGACAAGGCAGCTTAATCTTGAGTTACACGATTAAACCCGACCCTAGGACAGGGCCGGGAACCTCCGTTGGACCAGGAGCAACCCATGGACTCTCCTTTCCATCGACGCTTCATCAAGCCCGCTCTCGCGATGACCGCCCTGTCTGTGGTCATGGCGGCTTCGCTGACACCAGCCATGGCCGGCGGGCAAGGCGTGGTGCCTCCCCTGACGAACTGGGACCTGGCCGCGGCGCCCCAGCGCACACCAAACACCGAGATGCCGTTTGGCTTCGTCGAGAAGTTCGACGTCGACAACTACACGGACCTCATCTTCGAGGAGAGTCTCAATCCCCGCGCGCAGATTCTCAGGCGCACCCACACGACCGTGAACTGTTACAGCGGGGGCTGTGCCCGCTTCGACGTGCGGCCAGGCTATGTGGCCCAAGGTGATACCGGAATCCTGCTCAACCACCAGAACGGCCTGCGCGCGAACGTCGGCTACATGGTTTATTACGGTCTCGATTGGCCGGCGACGATGCGCGGCGCGGGCCACAAGCACGTTCTGGTCTACGACGACGTCTCCAACGGCGGCAGGAACATCCGCCCGATGGTGACCGAGGGGGCCCTCGAAACGGCGTCCGGCCAGTACGCCTACCGCGGCTTTCGCGCGTGCAACAACGCCGCCGGAATCTGCGCCGACGAATTCAGTTCACATTGGGCCCCCTCCACTCCGACGACCAGGCACTCCTTCCAGATGGAGCAGTTCCTGGGGCAATGGCTCTATGTGGAGTTCGAGGTCGTCATCGGAGGGCTCAACACGCTCTACATCTGGTCTCGAGACGGGCGCCTCCAACACCGCATCGGCTTCTGCGATGGTGGGGTCACCACCGAGGGCTGGAACTGCGGCAACCTGAATGTCGTTGCGCAGCCACTCGACTACAGCCGCATCCTGGCTTACTTCGGTGACCGCCCCAACAATGCCATCACCGCGAACAGCTACGTCTTGATTGACAACATCCGTGTTGGCAACGCGTTCATGGGGCCACCGGCCGGCTTCATCCAGGCCCCCTGACCCGCGCGCTGAGCGCCGCGAATCGAAGGGGCCTGACCGCTCCAGCCGACCCCACGGTGGTCAGCGCACTCGCCGCGCGCTATCGCAGCGTGGAGTTGGGCGACATCCAGGTGGTACGCAGGGGCGCGGCCACCTGGTTCGACTTTGGCGACTGGAAGAGCGAGGTCGCTTCGCGGCGCGGTGATGACGGCACGGTCACGCTCGTAAGCAGCTCGCCGGGTGAGGACGGCTATGAGTTCGTCGTCGCGAACAAGGACAGCAAGAAGTCGCTGGTGCTCCGCGATGCGCAGTATGAGTACGTGTTCATGGAAGCGGAGTAAGGCGCATCGTCGCCACGGCGTCTTGCGCCCGGTCCGCTGACGCAGTCCGCCGACGCAGTCTGCCAATCTGACTGGTCTTGCTGCGTCACCTCTGCCCTGACGGTCTCCAAGTCCCCGTTATCACCCTCACTCCTCCACGGCCGACACAGACCGGATACTGGCTCCGAGAGACTGCCGGTTACCGCGAAAAAGTCATGAGATAGAGTCTCAGCGCGCACACCCCTGCCCACTGAAGGCTCTCGAATGAACAGCACGGCGAAGCAGTCCTGCAAGACGGTGTCGGACCGCAAATGGACCCTGAGCACTTTCATGGAGTTCTATGAACGCGTCTTGGGGCCCAAGCTCTTCAAGCCCTACGGCGAGCTCCTCGTCCGTGAAATCCGCAAGGACATCCGGCCGGAAGCTCCCGTCACGAGCATCCTCGAGGTCGCTTGTGGGACGGGCCGAATCACGACGCATCTCTACGAAGAGCTGGCCAGGCCGCTGAACCTGAAACTGGTTGCAACGGACCTCTCCAAGATCGCCATCGAGGTGTGCAAGACGGTGGTGGGCGACGACCTCAATCGGGACGTCGAGTTCCATGCCGACGTCGACATGGCGGACCTGCCTTTCAGCAACGACAGCTTCGACATCATCGTCTGTGGCTTTGGCCTGATGTTCCCACCCGACAAGAGCAAGGTCGCGCGGGAGTTCAAGCGAGTCCTTCGTCCGGGAGGGAAGATCTACGGCACGGTCTTCCATTACAATGAGCTGTTTGGCCTGACGCTGGAGCAGACGCAGAAGCTCTTTGGCGCTCCCTCGGCCATCCTGGATGGAGCGCTCAGCCTGAGCGATCATTCGGCTATCACGAGCGCGTTCTCCATGGAGGGGCTCGCCAGGGGCGTCGCGGAGGTCGTGACGTCGTGCCCCCTGACCTTCCATCTGGACGAGCAGGACACGAGAGAATTCCTCTTCAATACCTGCGTCTTGCTGGAGGAGTTCAACCAATGCGACACCCCCACCCGTGAGGCGTATCTCGATACGATTCTCGGAGAGCTTCGTGCGCATGTTCCCAGCCAGAACTATGCGGTCAATGCCTGGCTCCTGCGCGGTGCGGTTGACGAGGCCAGCAAGCAGACCGTTGCTGTCAGCGCCCTGCCCGACTTCGGTGAACTCAGCGCGTTCCGTACGATGGCGCCGGAACTCGTCGAGAGTCGAGATGATCGGTTGCTTCCGTTTTCCGATGCACCTGCCCTGCGCCGATACCAGGCAATGAAGTCAGCCTTCCTGGCCGAGCATCCGGAGTATCCCGACGACGAAGTGGAAGCCCTGAGACGCGAGGAGTTCTCTCGCCTGGATGCACAACGGGTGACCTATCTGGATCATGTGGGCGGTGGCATCGCTCCAGAGAGCCTCATCGAGCATGACTACCAGGTCCTGAAGAATACAATCCTCGGCAATCCCCACACCGGCTCGAAGGCCACCGAGGAGGCCCACGAGAAGGCCCGTTCGGAGATCTATCGGTTCTTCCGCTGCTCGCCGGAGGAGTACGAGATCATCTTCACTCCGAACGCCAGCGGCGCCATCAGGCTGGTCGCGGAGTCGTTCCCTTTCGAGAGCGGCTCGGAGCTCCTGCTCGCCAAGGACAACCACACCTCCATCCACGGCATCCGGGAATTCGCCAGGTCCAAGGGCGCGTCTGTCAAGTACGTCCCCCTGAACAAGGAACTGCTGCTCCTCGAGAGTTCGCTGGAGCGAATGCTCGAGAAGCTCGACAGGAACCACGCCCACCTTTTCGCGTTCCCCGCGCAGTCCAACGCCACGGGCGCGAAGCATGACCTGAAATGGATCAAGCGCGCTCAAGAGCGCGGAGCGATGGTCCTGTGTGACGCGGCGGCGTTCGTCCCCCTGTCGGCGTTCGATTTCGAGACCTATCAACCCGACTTCGTCCCGGTCTCCCTCTACAAGATATTTGGCTATCCGACCGGGGCAGGCTGTCTCATCGCGAAGAGAGACTCCTTGCGCAAGCTGACCCCGCCGTCCTTCGCCGGTGGAGCGGTGTGTTACTACTCCGGGCCGTGGTCTACCACGGACAGGATGTTGCACCATGACCAGGGGCGGCAGTTCGAAATCGGTACGCCCAACTACGCATCCTTCCATGCCATCGCCTATGGCTTCGAATTCATCTCCAGACTCGGGGTCGACCACATCGGCGGTCGAGCGAACGCGCTGGCTCGATGGCTCGAAACGCAGTTGCAGTCACTGCGGCATGAGATCAAGGCCAAGGGCCCCCTCTGTCGAGTCTATGGCCCCGCGCCGGAAGACAAGGGCGCGACGGTCATGATGAACGTGTTCGACTGCTACAACGCGGTCTTCCCGCACGCCCAGGTCAAGAGAGCCGCCGAGTCCTTTGGCATCACCCTGCGCAATGGCTGTTTCTGCAACCTGGGCGCGGTACAGCACGCCACCTACTCGACCGCGGGCTCGGAACACTGCGAACTCGACAAGAAGCGGAAGATCCTCGACTGCAAGACCTTTGATGAGGAGGTCCTCACCAAGGGGCTCTGCGGAGCCGTTCGCGTTTCGTTCGGCCTCGGCTCGAACTTCCGCGACGCCTATCGTTTCTATCTGTTCGCGAAGTCCTTGATGAACACCGAGACCTCGCGGCTGGAAGACCATCTGGCCGCCGCTTCGTGAGCAGAAGAGCATCCCCATAGCAACCGTCGAACGGGCCCGCCAGGGGTGGCCATACGCCGCCACGCCCTGGGAGCGGCCGACCTCGAGCAGCAACCGGCCTGTCAGCGCGCCTCATGGGCGTCCAGCCCGCAGCGCAAAGGCAAGCAGCCCGCAATGGCAACACAAACAGCCCGCACCCCGGCCCGCACCGCCTGACATTCGCGGATTCGCTTGCCATTTTTGAAATGATCAACAACCCTGGCGTGTAACCATCCCAGGCAAGCGCACGAGTCACCCTGGCATCGGGGCGCGCATCGGCCCAGGCATTCATCACAAAGAGTCACAAACGGCCCCGACACAGACCCCCGCTCACAGAAAGCCCGCACATGAACAGCACTGCGAAGCAGTCTTGCAAGACGGTGTCTGAGCGCAAGTGGACCCTGAGCACGTTCATGGAGTTCTATGAGCGCGTGTTGGGGCCCAAGCTCTTCAAACCCTATGGCGAACTCCTCGTACGGGAAATCCGCAAGGACATCCGACCGGAAGCACCCATCACGAACATCCTCGAGGTCGCCTGTGGGACGGGCCGAATCACCACGCATCTCTACGAAGATCTGGCCAGGCCGCTCAATCTGAAATTGGTTGCAACGGACCTCTCCAAGATTGCCATCGACGTGTGCAAGACGGTGGTGGGCGACGAGCTCAAGCGGGACGTCGATTTCCATGCCGACGTCGACATGGCGGACCTGCCCTTCAGCAACGACAGCTTCGACATCATCGTCTGTGGTTTTGGCCTGATGTTCCCACCCGACAAGACCAAGGTCGCGCGAGAGTTCAAGCGAGTCCTTCGTCCGGGAGGGAAGATCTACGGCACGGTCTTCCACTACAATGAGCTGTTTGGACTGACCCGGGAACAGTCGCAGAAGCTCTTTGGAACTCCGTCGGCCGTCCTGGACAGGGCGCTCAGCCTGACCGACCATACGGCGATCACGAGCGCGTTCTCCCTGGAGGGGCTCGCCAGAGGCGTCGCCGAGGTCGCGACGTCATGTCCCTTGTCGTTCTTCCTGGGCGAGGAGGACACAAGAGAGTTCATCTTCAACACCTGCATCTTGCTGGAGGAGTTCAACCAGTGCGACACCCCTACCCGGGAGGCGTATCTCGATACGATTCTCAGGGAGCTTCGCACGCGTGTCCCGACCCAGAACTACGAGGTCAAGGCCTGGCTCCTGCGCGGCGCGGTCGACGAGGCCAGCAAGCAGACCGTTGCCGTCAGCGCCCTGCCTGACTTCAATGGACTGAACTCGTTTCGTGCGATGGCGCCGGAACTCGTCGAGAGTCGAGAGAAACGGCTGCTCTCGCGCTCCGACGCGCACGCCCTGCGGGAATACCAGACCATGAAGTCGGCCTTCCTGGCCGAGCATCCGGAGTATCCCGACGACGAGGTGGAGGCCCTGAGGCGCGAGGAATTCTCACGCCTGGATGCACAATCGGAGACCTATCTGGATCATGTGGGCGGTGCCATCGCTCCAGAGAGCCTCATCGATCGTGACCATCAGGTCCTGAGGAATACGATTCTCGGAAATCCGCACACCGGCTCGAAGGCCACCGAAGCGGCGTACGAGAAGGCCCGCTCGGAGATCTACCGGTTCTTCCGCTGCTCGCCGGAGGAGTACGAGATCATCTTCACCCCGAACGCCAGCGGGGCCATCAGGCTGGTCGCGGAGTCGTTCCCCTTCGAAAGCGGCTCGGAGTTCCTGCTCGCCAAGGACAACCACACCTCCATCCACGGCATCCGGGAGTTCGCCAAGGCCAGGGGCGCCGCTGTCAGGTACATCCCCCTGAACAAGGAGCTGCTGCTCGTCGAGAGCTCACTGCGGCGCTCGCTCGAGAAGCTCGACAGGAACCACGCCCACCTTTTCGCGTTCCCCGCGCAGTCCAACGCGACAGGTGTGAAGCATGACCTGAAATGGATCAAGTTCGCGCAAGAGCGCGGAGCGATGGTCCTGTGTGACGCGGCGGCGTTCGTCCCCCTGTCGGCGTTCGATTTCGAGGCCTATCAACCGGACTTCGTCCCCGTATCCCTCTACAAGATATTTGGCTATCCAACCGGGTCCGGCTGTCTCATCGCGAAGAGAGATTCCCTGCGCAAGCTGACCCCGCCATCCTTCGCCGGGGGCGCGGTGTGTTACTACTCCGGGCCGTGGTCTCCCACGGACCGGCTGTTGCACCACGACCAGGGGAGGCAGTTCGAAATCGGCACGCCCAACTACGCATCCTTCCACGCCATCGCCTATGGCTTCGAATTCATCTCCAGGCTCGGAGTCCACAACATCGGCGGTCGCGCGAAGGCGCTGGCTCGATGGCTCGAAACGCAGCTGCAGCCGTTGCAGCACGAGATCAAAGCCAAGGGCCCGCTCTGCCGGGTCTATGGCCCCGCGTCGGAAGACAAGGGCGCGACGGTCATGTTGAACCTGTTCGACTGCTACAACTCGGTCTTCCCGCATTCACAGGTCAAGAGAGCCGCCGAGTCCTTCGGCATCACGCTTCGCAATGGCTGTTTCTGCAATCTGGGCGCGGTGCAGCATGCGACCTACACGACCGCTGGCGCGGAGCACTGCGAGCTCGACAAGACGAAGAAGATCTTCGATTGCAGGACCTTCGACGATGAGATTCTCAACAAGGGGCTCTGCGGAGCCGTTCGCGTCTCGTTCGGCCTCGGCTCGAACTTCCGCGACGCCTATCGCTTCTATCTGTTCGCGAAGTCCTTGATGAACACCGAGACCTCGAGGCTGCAGGACTACCTGGCCGCCGCTTCGTGACCAGGTGTACGCTCCGGCCTGTCACGAGGGTTCGACGAGGCAGGGCATGGCTTGGTGGAATGAGTTGATGGGGCGCGTGTCGGGAGCCGGTCGTTCGCCGGCCCTGGCACAGCGGGTCGAGGTGGCACCCGGGCTCACGGTGTCTGTCACCCGGCACGCCCGCCCGACGTCGAAGGGGCCCGTGGACTGCGTGTCGTACGTGTCGGACGGACTCGCCGCCAAGGGACAGAAGGAGCTGGTGTTCACGCTGCCTGCGGGGATGGCGGATGAGGCCTTTTCATCCAAGCTGTTCTCGTTCTTCGCCACGATCAACCAGTTCGCCGAGCAGGGGCGCACCGTGGACACGGGCGGTCACACCCAGTTCGGACAGAGGAGTCTCTTCCCTGGCCGGCATCTGCTCTACGTCCCGGCGGAGCCCCTGCCGGAGGTGTCCGTTCCGGCAAACGCACTCGCCGCCGTTCCCGTCACAGAGGGGGAGTTGGCGCTGGTCGAGCGCTTCGGGGCGACGCGGGTGATGTCCTCGCTGGGCCGGATGTGCTCACACTTCCCCTGCCCCACCTGGTTCGACCCCGAGCGGCCCGAGCTGCCGCATGCGGAGATGCTCCAGGCGAGCATGTTGTCGAACATCGCGAGTGCCCGCCTCAAGGAGGCACGGGTCCTCCAGATGGGGAGCGACATCGTCCTGCGCCTCGTTCCGGGCGCCGAGGCGCTCCTCCAGCAGTTTTTCTCGGAGCTTCCGGCGAACATGCCCTTCGCGCTGCTCACGGGACTCGACCCGACCGCGGATGCGTACTTCGTCTGGGCGCCGGGCCAGCGCGAACCTCAAGCCATCACTCCCCCCGGGCAGAACAACGCCGAGCGGCTCTGCGGAAACTTCCTCGTGGTCGTCCCGGAGCAGGAAAAGGACGCGAGCCAGTTGGTGGAGGACGGCTTTGCCTGGCTGCTCACCGAGGCCTCCTGGAAGGCCGTGAAGCGGGCCCTGACCGAAGGCGGGGCGCTCGCGCTTCTGGACTCGGCGGGCAGCAAGCGCTTGCGCATCGAGTGGGCGTAGCGGCCCTCCAGATTCAGGCATTCCGTGCACTCAGCGCCAGATGGGCGAGTTGATCGCTACATCGTGCGCGTCGCGCCTCCAAACCGCGAGGGAGACACGTGGGCCGTGACCTAGACTGAGTCCGTTTCCCACTCGACCTACGGATCCGCCCGAACATGAAGCCCACGCCCGGAGACATTCTCGCCGTCTACAACCCTCGGCTGGACGCCTACACCGCCGTCCAGGTGACCGCCCTGAAGGCGGAGGGGAAGAGCGAGCTGGCCGCCGTGCTGGCCTTGGACTGGGTGGGCCCCGCCCTCCCCGACGCCGCGGCCATGGCGGCCATGGCGCCCGCCAACTTCAACTTCTTCTTCTGGAAGGACCACCGCGTCCACGTCTGGGTGTCCGCCGAGGTTCCTCGTGGCTACACGCTCGTGGGTCACCGGCCGCCCCTCGTCGTCGAGGACATCAAGAGCTACAGCCGCTGGCCCTCCGGCAGCGCCACCTACAGTCAGCGGCGCTGGGAAGCCATCCCCCAGGCCGAGCGCGACCTCTTCAAGCAGATGGACGCCAACCGCGACAAGAGCGTGGTGCTCAAGCTGGGCGACCGCGAGGTGCTCCGCTCGACGCAGCGGCTCGACACGGACAGGCTCGCCGCCGCCCCCAATCTCGCGGTGTTCGAGGTGCTGCCCATCCTGACGTCCGTCAACGCCGACGCCCCCATCCCCGGGCTGTTCGACTTCATCCGCCGCCGCCCGTTCGTCTATGAGTCGGACGTGCGGGCCCACGGGGAGCGCGTCGTCGACCTGCGTGGCGCCAATCTGACGCGACTCACCCTGGAGGTGACGGGCGTCCACGAGCTCCACCTCAACGAAGGACTGGAGCACCTGTCCCTGATGGGACAGGCCAGCCCGGAATTGAAGATTCACGCGGAAGCCGATGGCCGATGGCTGACGCTGTCCGTGAACAACCCGGCCATGGCCTGGTCCGGACTGGACGCACTGGACAGCCTGCATGTGCACGCCGCACAGGAGGTGGATGTCGCCGGCATCGTGAGGCGCTTTCCGAAACTGACGGAGCTGCGCATCTGGGGGGCCCCTGGCTACTTGAGGAACACCTCCGCGCTGGCGGCGCTGCCTGAGCTGCGCATGCTGACGTTGAGCGACATGTTTGGAATCACGCCCGACGAGTTCCCCGGTCCGGAGCGCTTCCCGCATCTGGGGATGCTCTGGCTGACGAGCATTCCCGCCGAACTCGCCGCCGAGGTGAAGAAGGCATACAAGGCCGCGGCTCGCGAGGGCCTGGACCTGTCCGTGCGTCAGCCGCGCAAGGCCGAATGGCTGGCGGAGAACCTGGACAACCCGTTCCGCATCTGGGACGGGGCCGACACCATCAGCCCGACCCAGGCCAAGAAGGCCGCGACGCTGTATCGACAGGCCCGGTCGGCCGCGCTCAAGGCCGCGTCCGAGGAGACCAGCGCCGCTGCCCTGATCTCCGCGCTGACGCCCATCGTCACGACCTATACCGAGGGCTTCAACAAGATGGATGCGCGAAAGACCTTCATCTACACCGAGGAGCGTGAGCACATCTACGTCGCGCTGATGGGCATCTTCGACGCGGCGGACGAGAAGCTCCGGTCCAAGGGCGGGGCATCCGCCGAGCCCCTGAATCGAGAGGCGCTGGTCTCGGTGCTGGATTCGATTCGCGACTTCTAGCGTGTCGCAGCGCTCAAGCCGCGTTCAGTCCTTTCCCAGGGTGCGGAACACGGCGGGCAGCTCCTGGGCGCCCAGCCCCGCGCCGACGGCCCGCCGGTAGTTCTCGAGCAACTCCCTGGGGAAGCGCGTGCTGATGCGTGCGTCCTGGCTCAGCCGGACGATGTGCTCGATGGCCGCGACATGGGTGTTGAGGCTGCACTGCTCACCCGTGAAGTCGTCGCGCGCGACCATGTCCTGCGCGGCATCGGCGGTGACGGAGATCAACCCCAGGAAGGAGTTCTTCTGGGCAAAGAATGCCTTCGGGTCGAGTCCCTCGGCCTTGCACATCGCCGCCGCGTGGAGGACCGCCAGGGAGCCTCCGTAGTAGGCCTCGAGAATCGCGCAGTCGAGCGTCGCCGCGGAGCCAATCTTCTCGTCGACGTAGACGGAGTTCTTCGCCACCGCCTGGAGCGTCCCGAGGTGCCGGTCGAAGACGGCGCGCGACCCGGCGTAGAAGACCGTGGCGTAGTCGGTGGCCACGAAGGCGGGATAGGCGAGGATGGCCGCATCCAGGTAGTCCACGCCGTGGGCCGTCGCCCACTCCAGTGCGTTCCGTGCGTCCGCGGGTGAGCCGCTGGTGAGCTGGACGAGCGTCGTCCCGGCGAGCGCCGCCACCACGTCCTTCGAGGAGAACACCTCCGAGAAGGCGGCGTAGTTCGACAGCGAGACGACCACGAGGTCGCGCCCCGCGATGGCCTCGCGCAGCTCCTCGAACGCGAGGGTGCCACCGCCCACGGCCTGGGCCTTGCTCGGCGTCCTGTTCCAGACCGCGACCTCGTGCCCCACCGCCGCGAAGGCCCGCGCGAGTGCACTTCCCATGAGCCCGCTGCCAATCACCGCGATCTTCGACGAACGGCCGGATGTCATCTTCAGTCTCCTGATGCTGCGCTCGAATGCCGCGCCCGGAATCGGGGCCTGAAGATGAGACCACAGCTTCGGGAGGAATCGACCCTGGATGTTTTTGTCCGCCTCCGGGGAACGTCGTCCGTGCGGGCCTCAGTCCGCCAGCGAGCCTGACTGGAGGGTGCTCGCCGCCGAGTTCGTCATCCGCTCCGCCAGCGTTTGCACCGAGCGCGCCACGTTGCGCGTCTCCTCCACGACGCGAAGCGTCTGCTGCATCTCCTGGGAGAGGTCCTGGATGGCCACGGCTATCTGGGACGTGCCCGCCTCCTGCTGCGACACCGCCGCGGAGATCTGCCGCACGCTGCCGCTGGTGTCGCCGATGATGCCCGCGAGCTTCTGAAGCTGCGTGCCCGACACGCGCACCGCATCCAGGCCCACCCTCACCCGCTGCTCGCCCTGCTCGCTGAGCTTCGCGGCCTCGCGCATGCTGGTGCTCACGCCCTCGAGCACCTCGCGAATGCGCTGGGTGGCGACAACGGACTGGTCCGCCAGGCTGCGCACCTCCCGCGACACCACGGCGAACCCCTTGCCATGCTCCCCGCTGCGCGCCGCTTCAATCGCCGCGTTGACCGCCAGCATGTTGGACTGGTCCGCCAGTCCCTTGACGGTGTCGACGATGCCGGAAATCTCCCGGGTCCGCGAATCCAGCGCGAGCATGCGCGCGGCCATCCCCGACACCTCCAGACGAATGGCTTCCAGGTTCGTCAGCGTCTTCTCGATGGCCGCACCGCCCTCGCGGCCCGCCTCCTCCGCGACCACGATGGAGTGGGTCAGCGCTCGCGTCTTCTCCGACGTGACGAGCGAGCCCTGACGGATTTCCTGCACCGTCTGGTCCAGCTCCTTGAGCGCCGTGGCCTGCCGGTCGATTCCCACCGTCTGCGCCTCGCTCGACGTGCGCAGCTGCTGCACCACCGACGCCAGCTCTCCGGCGCCGCGCCCCATGTCCCTGGCGAGCATCTGTACGTCCAGGCGCCGGGCCTCCAACTGGCGCGTATGCGATTCCAGCGAGCGCACCACCCGCAGGGAGCGCCGCGCGACGATTCCCACCAGCGACGCGGTGAGCGCCAGGAAGCCCCAGTGGACGAACGAGCCCTCCAGCTTCACCCAGCCCAGCAGCGGCAGCATGCCGAGCACGAGAATGGCGGCGAGCACGCCCAGGCCGACGCCGAAGATGCGTGCATCGACATTGCCGCGATACGCGGCGACGACCGCGACAATGACATACGCCAGCAGGCAGGGGATGGAGTAGAGCATCACCAACTGGAACAGCCAGCTCGCGACGCCCAGGTCCACCAGCACCACCGCGGTATTGAGGGCCGCGAGCACGGTCAGGCACCACACCAGCCCCCGGAACCAGCGCAGCCGGCCCTCCAGGATGCCATCCAGGATGAACCAGCCCAGTCCCGGCAGCACACAGTAGGCCGCCGTGAGGGTGATCTGCCCCATCACCCGGTCCACGTCCCAGGCCAGGGGCAGCACGCCGCTCATGCCCGCCAGCAACACGCCCGAGCTTCCGGCGAAGACGGCCAGCGACAGCAGCACGCGCCGCTGCCCGCCCATCAACGCCATGCCCAGGGCGACCAGCGCGACGGCCACCAGCAACACCCCCGTCACGAGGGACGCCTGGCCCTGCCGCAGCACCTGCGCCAGCAGCGCCGGGTGGGAGCCCACTTGCGCCCGCAAAGTCACGCCGATGGCCGGAGTGCTGCTCTGGATGCGGAGCAGCATCCGCGAGCCCTGGACCGAGGACGGCAGGGGAATCAGCTTCCCCAGAATGCCCTGCCTCACCTCGGTGCCCGACGGGTTCACCGTCCCGCTCGAGTAGACGCGCCGGCCCCCAACGTAGACCTCGAAGGCGTTGGACACGGAGCCCAGCAGCAGCGCGGGCTCACCCCACCCACCCTCCGGGATGGGAATGCTCACCCACAGG